>CALATR010000855.1 GCA_937891875.1 uncultured Pseudomonadota bacterium
CAGAGATGCGAGAGATCGGGGGTCTCGTTGTCCATGCCGAGGTTAGATCAGACGAGACCCTCAACGTCAAGATCAATCAAGTAGTCCTAGTCCTCCACCAGCTCGATGCTGGCGCTGTTGACGCAGTAGCGCTTGCCCGTGGGCGGCGGCCCGTCGGGGAAGACGTGGCCCAGGTGCCCGCCGCAGACCGAGCACAGGATCTCCTCGCGGACCATGCCGTGGCTGCGGTCGACCCGGATCTCGATGTCGGCGTCCTGCAGCTCCTCGAAGAAGCTGGGCCAGCCGCAGCCCGACGCGTACTTCTGCTCGCTGCGGAACAGCGGGGTGCGGCAGCCGGCGCACACGTAGGTGCCCGCGGTCTTCGTGTTCCAGTACTTGCCGGTGAAGGCGCGCTCGGTGCCGGACTCGCGCAGCACCGCGTACTGCAGCGGCGAGAGCTGCTCGCGCCACTCCTGCTCCGACTTCTCGACCTTGTCGCGGTCAGCCGCCATGGGACCTCCAAGTCGAAGAGGCTACACACGAAGCGCCGGTCGCAAAGGCCGCCGGAGGCTCCATGCTCGTCGCGTCCCTGCTGCTCCTGCTCCTGCCCGCCCCCGCGGAGGCCGGCAAGAAGGTGCGCCTCGCCTACAAGGCCCACCCGGGCGAGAGCGTCGACTGGCAGGTGTCGATCGCCGGAGACGGCTCCATCTACACGAGAGCCATGGGCCGGGCGCAGGAGGCGCCGCTCGCGTTCGACATTCGCGTCGGCTACCAGCTCACCGACCTCGACCCCGACGGCGATCGCATCGTCCAGCAGGCCCTGCTGACCCTGGTCGAAGGCACGGTCCCCAACCCGGCCGGGGGAAGCCGCTCCATCCGGGTCACCGTGGACGGCATGACCCTCGACGGTCAGGACCTGGGCCCACCCCCGTTCGCAGAAGCGTTCCGGGAGCCCTTCGCCACCCTGCGCTACACGCCCAGCGCGGTCACCCTCGACAGCGTCGCCCACGAGTCCGTCGCCCTGGGTGGCGGCCAGCAGGACCAGATCATCACCCTGGTGCAGCCCGCCCTGCCCGAGGGCAAGGTCAAGGTCGGCGCCAGCTGGACCGGCCGACGCGCCATGCCCGTGTCCATCCAGCTCGAGAACGGCCTCGAGGACGACATCACCTACACGCTGACCGGGGTCGACGGCGGCATCGCGACCATCGGCATCACCGGCACCTACACCGCAAACCCGGGCGACGTAGCGACGGCGAGCAACGGCATGAAGCTGCTCGTCGACGACCTCACCTACACCCTCGCCGGCGAGGCCCACTTCGACGTGCGCAAAGGCGTGCTGCTGGACAGCGAGGTCAGCCTGCACATCCGCTTCGTCGGACACACCCCGGACGGGGCGCTGGAGATGAGTGCGGACGTGCCCAGCCGGTACGGAGCGACCTCCACCCGCTGACCTAGGTCGCGAACCGAATCGCGACGATCAGCACGGCAAAGGCGAACAACGCCAGGGTGAGGAGCAGCAGGAACGTCACCGCGAGCACCCCGACGACGGCGATCACGACCCCGCCGCCCTGGCGCTCTGGCACGTTCTTCGCCCGCTCTGGCGGGTTCACCAGCGCGGGCAGCTGGGAGTCGGGGTAGGCGCGGACCAGCTCCTGCAGGCGCCGGCCGGCCTGGCCGGGGGAGGTGATGCGGCCGGCGGGCTCGCGGGTGGTGAGGTCGCGGACCAGGGCACGCACGTCCTCGGGCCAGTCGGGTCCGAGCTCCAGCGAGGGCAGCTCCAGCTTGCGCCGCGCCTGCTCGGTCTGGCCCTCGACGCCGGTCTTGTCGGTCTCGAAGCCGTTTCGGCCGGTGAGGCAGCGGTGGAGCACGACACCCGCAGCGTAGAGGTCCCAGGCGATGGGTTCGGGCTCGAGGCCCCGGAAGACCTCGGGCGGCATGTAGGCCATCGTGCCCACGACCATGCCGGCGGCGGTGAGGTCCTCGTAGCCCTCGCCGCGGGCGACCCCGAAGTCGACCAGCTTGACCCAGCCGTCGGCGGTCAGCACCAGGTTGTCGGGCTTGATGTCCCGGTGCCAGATCCCGCGGCCGTGCAGGTAGGTGATGGCGTCGACCAGCTGTCGGCCGATCTCCAGGGAGTCGGCGACCGAGAACGCGTGGTGCTGCTTGATGAGGTCGCCGACCGAGCGCCCCTCGACGAACTCCATCGCCAGGAACGCCGGCTGGGTGCTGTAGTCGCGGAAGGTGGGCACGCCGGGGTGATCGAGGTCGGCGAGGATGGCCGCCTCGCGCAGGAAGCGGCGCGCCCGGTCGGCAGTGATCTCGCCCTTGATCCGCTTGAACGCCGCGATCACGCCGGGGTCGTCGACGCGGTGGGCCCGCCAGACCTCGCCCATCGCGCCCTCGCCGAGCTTGTACTCGAGCTCCCACGCCCCGATGCGCTCACCAGGCTGCACCCTGCATCCTCCCGTCGCGCGCAGCGTACCTCGGCGGGGCGGTCGACTATGGCCCGTCGAGCAGGATCCGCAGGACCGGCACCGTGGAGGTGGCGTCGATCCGTTGGGCCGGCGTGACGAGAGGCTCCGGCAGGACGGCGCTCAGGGGCAGGGAGGTGTTCGGGTCGAAGCCGGGACCGGGCGCGATGGCCACGCTGTCGATCCGGGGCGCTTTCCCCGCGTGCTGGACGGTGGAGAGGAGCAGGGCGACCACGTCGAGCGAGGCGCCGCCGGGCAGGCCGATGACCATGCCGGCGTCGGGGTGGTCCCGGTGGAGCTCGTCGAGGAGCGCGCTGTAGGCGGGGAGATCGTAGTCCGCCAGGCTGGCGCAGCGGGGCGTGCCGGCAGGCCCGGCCGGACAGGGATGCCAGCCGGTGGAGGGGTCCCCACCGCTCGCGGGCAGGAAGAACGCGCCGATGCCCTCGGGGTCCAGCCCCCCGAAGATGGCCTGCCTGCCGATGGGTACCGCGGGAGCGTACGGGGTGTCGATGACGGTGTCCGCGGTGACGCCCAGGTAGACCTCGCGGACGCCGGCGGCGCGGAATCCACCGGTGAGCAGATACAGGATGAAGCTGTCGACCGAGCGCCCGTCCAGCACGACCAGCAGGCGGGGAGGCGGCCCGGACGGCAGGCTGGCGAGGGCGCCCACGATCTCGCGGAAGGTCGGGTCCGGGAAGGCGGCGGCGGTGGGGTGATCCGCGGCGCCGAAGGTACCGACCGGGCGACCGGACAGCCGCATGCCTCCGCCGGGCACGGCGGAGAAGACGGCGAGGCCGGGCTCGGAGGCGCAGTTGGCGCACGCCGGCGGCAAGGTGATGCGCAGGTCGGCGAGAGCGAGCGCGCGGGCGACGGGGACGTGGGGGAGCCGGACGTCGGCGAGGGCGATGGGGCTGGGGGTGGCTTCGGGCTCGGGGCGGTCGGCCTTGCGGTGACCGGCCGTGGCGGGGAAGGCGAGCGTGAGGGTGATGAACGCAAAGAAAAGCATGAAGGCAGGTTTTCCCGTCATGGCTGTCCTCTGGGCCCGGGACCATGATGGCCCACCCTGCCCCCCGATGCCCGGGGGGATAGGCCAGACAGACAGAATCGTCGAGGAAATCCGCGCCCACTCTCCGCAATCCCCGAGCCCATGCCTGTTCCCAGCCTCAAGTTCCCGGCCGCGCCCCTCGCCGCCGTCCTCCTCCTCGCCGCCTGCCCGGCGTCCACCTCGCCGCGGCCCACGCCGACCGCCGAGACCGCCGAGGAGACCCCACCCCCCGAGCCCCCCGCCGTCTGTGGCAACGCCATCGTCGAGCCCGGCGAGGTCTGCGACGACGGCTACGGCGCCACCTGCCCCGACGGCTGGGCCCTGTGCATGCACTGTGTCCGGTGCGAGGGTCGCGTGCTCAGGCAGGACCCGCTGGAGCTCGGCCCGTGGCCACCGCCTCCCCTGCCGTCCTGCCGCTGGACCGATGCCCGGGGAGACGTGGCGGAGCAGGCCTACGACGACCGTGGCCGCCTGATCGAGGCGCGCCACATCCCGTTCAACGGCACCGTCGACCGGGTCACCACGTACACCTGGGACGACCGGGGTCGCCCCCTCGGGCATCAGATCGACCACGGTGCTGACGGCACCATCGACGACCGCTTCCAGGTGACCTACCCCGAGCCGGGCGTCTCCCACACCGAGGTGCACGTGGGCGGGGAGCTGCTGTACCGCACGGTCGAGACCTTCACCCCCGACGGCCGCCCCCTGCGCGCGGTGTCCACCGACCCGGACGGCACGGTCACCGACGACACGACCCTCACCTACGACGAGGCGGGACGGCGGATCCGCTCTGCGTCCGACTTCGACGGCGACGGCAAGCCAGACAGCGTCGAGGAGTACGAGCGTGACGCGGAGGGCCACATCGTCGTCATCCGCAGCCGGGAGCGGCGGGACGGAGAGCTGGTGGTGCTGTCCGAGCAGACCCGAACCGTCGACGCCCTGGGTCGGCCGATCCGCCTCGTCGACACGGCCGGTCCGAACCCCGACAGCGTGACCACCATCACCTACGGCCCCCGCGGCGCCGAGGTCGAGCGCGTCACCGTCCACCACGACAACCGGTGGACCACCCGCAGCCGCCACGAAGGCACCCGGCTCGTGGAGGTCCACCGCAGCGACGCGCGCGGGAACGCCAGCCGCACCACGCAACGCTGGACCGACACCGGGTGGACACTCGCGTTCGACTCCGGCGCGGACGGCACCATCGACTCGCGCCAGTCCTGGGACACCGGCTGCCTCGCCCCGCTCCGGGAGACCGCGCCCAACGCCATCCCCGCGAAGAAGACCCCTTGATCCTGCTCTTCGCCGCACTCCTGGGTTCCCCCGCCCTCGCTGCCGACGACCCCGTGTGTGGCAACGGCGTCGTCGAGGACGGCGAGGCGTGCGACGACGGGATCGGGGCGGAGTGCCCGGAGGGGTGGGCGCTGTGCATGCACTGCGTGCGCTGTGAGGGGCGGGCGCTGCTGGGGGAGGCGAAGCCCGACCCATACAGCGAGCGGTGGCGCCCGTTCTGCCGCTCCGAGACTCCCGACGAGACGCAGACCGTCCGCTACGACGCGCGTGGGCACCAGATCCTCACGCAGTCCGAGCGGACCGAGGAGTTCAGCCACACCACGGCCGACACCTACGACGCCGATGGCCGACTGGTGCTGACCCGCATCGACCGCGGGGGCGACGGCACGGTCGACGCCTTTCGCGTGTACCGGCACGAGCCCGGCAGCACCGAGTCGCTCCTGATCGACCGCACCCGCTTGGTCCACCAGGTGGAGGAGTACGACGAGGCCGGCGCGGTGGTGCGGTCCGTCACCACGGTCAACGGCAGGGTCGAGCGCTCGACCACCGTCATGGAGGACGCGCCGCGCACCCGCCGGACGATCTTCGTCATGGAGGAAGGTCGGCGGGAACGGACGACCACGTGCACCGGTCAGGACCGGTCCGGGGCGTGCGTGGAGGAGCAGAGCACGCTCGAGGATCTGGACGACGGGACGATCATCATGCGATCCACGACCACCCTCGACGGGCTCGGCAGGCCCCTGCACACAACGGACGTGAACCTCGACGGCGCGGCGTCAGAGTCCACCTGGACCTACGACGCCCGGGGAAGCCGGATCCTGTTCACGGGGGTCGACGGAGAGCGCGAGACCCGCATCGAGACCAGCCGCACCGGCCTCTTCGACACGGTGGTCGCACACGTGTCAGACGCGCTGACCACCTCGACCCGGACCCGCGACACCGAGAGCGGCTGGACGGTCGAGGACGACGTCCGTGGCGACGGCAGCTTCGAGCTCACCGCCACCTACACCGACGACTGCCTCGCCCCGCTCCGGGAGACCGCGCCCGACGCGATCCCCCGGGTTTCACCTACCAGATGACGCAGACCTCGTCCTTCACCGGGTAGAGCGGCGCGCCGGCCTCGCAGTCGAAGGCCTCGCCAAACGCGGGCAGGTTGCGCACCGGGCCGTTGACCCGGAAGCGGGCCGGGCTGTGGGGGTCGGTCTTGACCTGCACCTTCTCGGCCTCGGGGGTGGAGACGGTGCACCAGCCCTGGGCGAAGGCGACGAAGAAGAGCTGCTCGTTGTCGAGGCCGGCCACCTCGGGCTCGGGGCCGTTCTCGGCGAGCCAGGACTTGTATGCGCGGTGGGACTGCTTGATGCCGCCCAGGTCCGCGATGTTCTCGCCCAGGGTCAGCTCGCCATTGACGAACAGGTCGGGGGCGACCTCGTAGCCGTTGTACTGCTCGACGACGCAGTCCGCGCGGCCCTCGAAGCGCTCGGCGACCTCGGGAGCCCACCACTCGGTGAGCTGGCCGGTCGGGCTGAACTTGCGGCCGGAGTCGTCGAAGCCGTGGCTGACCTCGTGGGCCATGACCATGCCGATGCCGCCGTAGTTCATGGCCTTGGGGAACTTCCGGCTGAAGAAGGGCGGCTGCATGATGCCCGCCGGGAAGGCGATCTCGTTGGCGAGCGGGTTGTAGTAGGCATTGACCATCTGCGGGGTCATGAACCACAGGTCGCGGTCGACCTCCTCGCCCACCTGGTCGAGCCAGAACTTCGTGGTGAACTCCCGGCTGGCGAGCACGTGGTCGAGGTGGCTGCCCTCGACGGTGAGCTCGCTGTAGTCGCGCCACTTGTCGGGGAAGCCGATCTTGTTGGTGATCGCCTGGCTCTTCTCGACGGCGACCTTGCGGGTGGCGTCGTCCATCCAGTCCAGATCGCTCATGCCCTTCTCGAACTCGGTCTCGATGCCCTCGATCATGTCGACGGCGATCTGCTTGGAGTCCCCGGGGAAGGCCTTCTCCACGTAGACCTTGCCCAGCACCTCGCCCATGGCGGCCTCGGTGCGGCCGACGCAGCGCTTCCACCGCTCCTGCTGGCTCTTCTGGCCGCGCAGGGACTGGCTGTAGAAGGCGAAGTGGGCCTGATCGAAGGCCTCGGGCAGGTACGGCGCCAGGGTGGAGAGCGTGTGCAGGCGCAGGTAGGTCTTGAGCGTCGCCAGGTCCGTCTTCTTGATCAGCGCGTCCATGCCCTCCAGCACGTCGGGCGTGTTGACGTTGAACTGGTCCATGTCGGCGTAGCCGAGCGCCTTGAAGTGCGCCTTCCACGAGAGGTTCGGCGTGAGCGCGTCGAGCTCCTCGAGGTTCATCGGGTGGTACGTCTTCTCGGCGTCGCGGAGCTGCTCCCGCGGCCAGTGCAGGGTGGCGAGCGCCTCCTCGAAGTCGACGACCTTGCCCGCCTGGGCCTTGGCGTCGGCCTCGGACGCGCCGGCGAGCTGCAGCATGGTCGCCGCGTAGGTGCGGTAGCCCTCCTCGAGCTCGGCGCTGTCCTCATCCAGGTAGAAGCTGCGATCCGGCAGGCCCAGACCACCCTGGCCGAGGCCGAGGCGGTTGAAGGTGGGGTCCTTGTAGTCGGGCTCGACGCCGGCGCCGTAGAACGGGTCCACGCCGATGAACTGGAGCTTGGCGGCCAGGAGCCAGAGCTCTTCCTTGGACTTCACCGCGGCGATCTCGTCGAGCAGCGGCTGGGCCGGGGCGAGGCCGGCAGCCTCGATGGCCGCGGTGTCCATGCACGACTTGTAGAAGGCGCCGACCTTCTGGGTGTCGACGTCATCGCCGGGGTTGTCTGCGGCGGCCTCCAGGATGCCGCGCAGCATCTCCTGGTTCTCGTCGTAGATGGTCGTGAAGCTGCGGGTCATGCGCGACTTGTCGCCGGGCAGCTCGGTGCTCTCCATCCAGCCGCCGCAGGCGTACTGGTAGAAGTCCACGCACGGATCCGCGGTCGGGTCCATGGTCTGCCGCACCGACTCCTCGATGGCGGCAAGCGCGGCGGCATCGGCGTCGGTGCCCTGGGTCGGGGTCTCGGGAGCGGGGGCGGTCTTGCCGCCGTTGCAGGCGAGCGCGGCCAGGACGACGAGGGGCAGGGTCGAGCGCATGACTCCTCCTTGGGGGCCGGCGACCCTACCTGATCGAGCCAGCGATGCCACGTCCAGGGACGAGGATTGACACGGGCTGATCGGGGCGCCGGGGGGTGTTCGCCGCGTGAGCGTCGCGAGCGCGCAGGACGTCACAGCCATCTGCGCGGCGCGAGGGTCGACCGGGCGCCCCTTGACGACTTCGTCAGTAGTGAGGCGGCTTCTCGCCGACCAGATCCACCTGGCCCTGCCCGCCCACGCTGCGCAGCTCCTCCTTCATGTCGCGCAGGTCCTGACGCATGTCGTCGACCTTGGCGCCCAGCGCGCGCACGACCTCATCGAGGTCGGCGACGGTCTTCTCCACGAAGGCGATCTTGATCTCGAGGTCGTCGATGCGGTCCGACATGGGGCCTCCGGAGCACGGTGCGGGACCGCAACCCTTGCTCCCGGCGGCGGGCGGTCAAGGCCAAGACCACGTCTGCGTTCAGGCGTCGTCGGAGCGCAGGAGCACGGTCGGCCACTGGGGATCGAGGCGCCAGCCCTCCTCGACGCGCTGGAGGATGCCTCGAAGACCCTGTTTGCGCAGCTGGGCCAGGGCGACCGAGAGGCGGTTGCGGGCGGCGTCGGGCACGATGCGCTGGCCGGGCCAGCCCGCCTCGATGAGGTCGTCGGCGTCGGACACGGAGCCGGGCTCGGACTCGGCGCGCCGGGCCAGATGGGCGAGGATCCGGGACACCGCGGCGAAGCGGGAGATGTCGACCCCCTCGTCCTGGCCGGGCAGACGGAACCAGCCGCCTTCCGGACCGACCGTGAGCACCTGGGTGGCGTCGTTGGTCAGCTTCTCGAGCAGGCGGAGCACCAGGCGGGCCTCGTCGGAGATCTCGACGAGCGGCGGATCACCGGTGAGGGCCTCCCGACGACGACCGAGTGCGGCCCGCCGGTCGCCGACCGTCCACTCGTGCACCGCGCGCCACAGGGCGACGACCTCGGCGGTGTGGGGATCCTCGGCCGGATGGAGCAGGGCGTCGGCGGCGGCGTGGCGCTCGCGGGCCCGGTCGGGATCGCCACGCAGGGCAGCGACCGCACCGCGGCGAGCGTGGCAGAGCGCCTGGGACGCGGGATCGGCGTCGCCAAACAGGGTGAGGGCGCGGCCGTAGCGCTCGTCGGCGGCGTCCAGCAGGCCCTCGAGCAGGTCGACCGCGGCCAGGTTGACCGTGACGATGGCGAGGAAGCGAGCGTCGCCCTCGTTGGCCAGGTCGCGCGCCGCCTCGGTCAGCTGGGCCCGGGCCCGGGCGAGGTCGTCCTGCTCGATGTGGAGCGCGCCCAGGTTGCCGCAGAACATGCCGCGCAGGCGCAGCTCGCCCAGGGAGCTCGCCACCTGCAGCGCCTCTTCGTAGCCCTGGGCAGCGATGTCGTACTGTCCGCGATCATGGGCGACTGCCGCCTGGTTTGCGCGACACAGCATCCTGCCGCGCGGCTGCCCGTCGAGGGATCCCTCGGCGGCTGCGTAGGCGGAGACGGCCTCGTCGAGGTGACGGAGCCGGTGGTGGGCCACGCCCAGCTCGACCAGGGCCAGGGCGCGCTCGGCGCTCTCGGGGGTGTCGCGCACGGTCTCGAGCGCGGCGATGGCCTGGGTGCGCTGCCCCTGGCAGGTGAGCGCCCGGGCCCGACAGCGCGCGTCCACGACCGGGTCGAGCTCGGCCGAGTCGAGGGCCTGGATCAGCGCGTCCGGCGCACGGTCGGACAGGGACCAGGCGACGTAGAACCAGTCGGCGTCGGTGCCGTCGAGCTGAGCCAGCTGTACCCAGTCGCCGAGCGCGAACCAGCTGCGGGCCCCACCGACCCGGTCCCACCGCGCGGCGCGACGACGGGCCTCCTCCAGGAACCACGCCTGATACGGGGCGGGATCGGCGGGCAGCCAGGGGGCGACCGCCTGGGCTACCGCGGGGCTGACCTGGTAGACGCCGGGCTGCTCGACCGCGACCCAGCCCGACGCGACCAGCTGGGGCACGCCGACCTCGCCGCCGGCCGCCACGACGCCCTCGCGCAGGGCGGTGCCACCCAGCGCGCACAGCAGGGCGAGCGTCTTCTGCTCCGCCTCGCCGAGCGCCTCCCACGCATCGCGCAGGCCGGGCCAGCCGGGGGAGGGCTCGAGCAGGATGGCGTCGAGGCGCTCGATGGGCCAGCGACGGGCGGCGGCGACCACGGCGGTGGGGTGGCCACCGAGGGTGCGGACCAGCTGGCGCACGAGGTCGAGGGGTCGGGCAGCGGGAGCGTGGCGGAGGAACAGGCGCACGCCGTCGTCGGTGGACAGCAGCGGCAGCTCGCGCACGTTCCAGCCCAGACCGGGCCGGCCGCCGGACGCGATGACCGGGCCGGGGCCCAGCGCGTCGCGGGACAGGCCCTCGGGCGCATCGTCGATGCAGCGCAGGACCGTGTCGCCGATCCCCGAGAGTGCCGCGAGATCCTCGTCGAGCGCGGTGGGGCGGAGGTGGACGGTGGGGCCGTGCCAGGCCGCGGCGAGGCGAGCGAGTGCTGTGGTGCGCCCGCCGCCGGGCGAGCCGCGGAGCCACAGGCCCCCGCGGGCCGCCGCGAGATCGTCGGTGAGGCTCATCGGATCCGCGTCATGTCGAAGTCCAGGGTCTCGACGCCGAGCTGGACCTGGACGGAGATGAAGTCGCCGGGAGCGACGATGGTGCCGACGGGCTCGACCTGGGCGAACGCGCCGTCGGGCGCGCAGAAGGTGCCGGCCGCGGAGAAGCCGCTCCCATCGGGGGAGACGATCAGTCCGGAGCGGCAGCCCTGGGGGGCGGCCTCGAACAGACCGCCCTGCCCGATGGGCGCGAAGTCGGCGGTGAACGAGTCTGCCGTGCCGGTGACCGTGACCGAGCCATCGGCGATCGCGACATCCCAGTCCGCGCCGGAGAGCTGGCCGACCTGACCGGAAAGCCAGCTGGTGTCCTCGATGCGATCGCCCTGGCCGCAGAGATAGCCGATGGCGGTCCCATCGTCGTACTCGAGCACGCCGAGCACGCCGAAGTCGGTCAGCTGGGCGAACCCTCCGCCCACGACGGTGGCCGCGGGATCATCAGAGTCGGTGTCGGGGTCGCCGCAGGCCACGAGGGCCAGGGACAGCAGCAGCAGTCGGGTGTTCATCGGCGTCTCTCCAAGGTCAGCCTACTCGGGGGTACCCTGCGCGACCCATGCCTCCAACGTCTCGATCTCATCTGCCGAGAGCGCGAGTCCGCTGGGCGGCATCGGCGACGGGGTCCCATCGACGGCACGGTTGAGGATCGCGTTGGCCTTGGCGGAGGCGTCCTCGTAGGTGTGCAGGTGGCTCGGCGCGCTGTTCTGCAGCTCCGCGCCGTGGCAGCTGGTGCAGTGGGCCGCGAGGATCGGCTGCACATCGGCAGCGTAGCTCACGTCGGGCTCGTCCTCGGAGCCACAGGCGGACAGGATCAGCGCCAGCCCGAGGGCGGACGCGAGGCGGACGGTCGGTCGAAGCATGAAGCCTCCATCGGGTTCGTCTGCAAGGTCATCCGTTGGAGCGGCGCCGGCCGTTTAATCGGACTTAGTCGAGCGGCGCGTAGAGCGTGAGCGTCTGGCGCAGAGGCCGTTGCTGCGACCGGGGGAGGGGCGGGGCGGGGACGGCTGGCGGGGAGGCCGTTGCTGCGACCGGGGGAGTGGAAGGGCGGTCTCCAGTCTCCAGTCGCCAGCTTCGTCCGGCCAGGGAGCCGTCTGCGCGGGCAGAGTCGGCTGCAGTTCCATCACTTCTGGAATCTGTCAGAGGTGTCGTGCACGGTGGCTTCGGTCCAGGGTCGGCACCGGGTCGTACGGGGCGGATCCGCTGCCGGAGGACTGGAGACTGGAGACTGGAGACTGGAGACCGACCCGCCACTCCCCCGCCGGAAGCCACGCAACCCCCGCCAGACGATCCCGCCCCCGCTCCCCTCCACCTGCACCCATTTGCATACATGCAACTCACACGCTACAGAACCCCCACACCTCCACTCCCCTCCCTCCCCCGAGACCCATGACGACCCGCCTCCTCCCGCTCCTCCTCCTCGCCGCACCCGCCCTCGCCGCGGATCCTGCCGACCCCGCCGAGATCGACCCCGACGATGTCGTCGCCTCCATGGCGCCCCCGTCGACCGACATGGTCACCCGCGAGCCCGCCATCGAGCAGGCGCTCACCGTCGCCGCCGATCGCCACGTGCTGCTCGCACAGGATCCCATGACCAGGGAGGTGCGCGTCTTGGACCATGCAAGCCTGGAGGAACAGGCGCATGACGGACCCCTCGTGGTGGCGGGGCGCCTCGAGACCGTGGACGAGGCCGGCTGGCGCAGCGTCTGGGTCGAGCACGACGGACACAAGCGCCTGCTCGTGATCGAGGACGGCGACGCCACCTGGCCCCTCGTGACCGCCGACCAGGTGGTGCTCATCCGCAGCGCGCGGGTCGTGCCGGGTTCGGCAGAAGCCGCAGAGGAACTGTCCTTCACCGGGGTGTCGCCCCGTCGCCTGAAGCGCCAGGACGTCATCCTCGTCTCCGATGACGACCACGTCGAGGTCGAGCGCACCGAGCAGTTCCACTCCCCCTGACCTGATGGACTGACCGCGTCCGCGAGACGAAGTATGGGCCTCCCGGGAGTCCCATGCTTCGCCGTGCCGCAGTCTCCATCGCCGCCCTCTCCGCCCTGACCGTCGCCCTCGTCGCGACCAGCGAGAGCCCGCTCGGAATCAACCTCTCGGGCGCGACCGTGGCTCTCGACGACCACGGCCTGTTCGAGCTCGCCGACGACAGCGACGACACCGATGACCCGGTGCTGGTCGCGGCCGCCTGGCGCGTCGACCTCGGCACCACCGTCGGGACGACCCGTATGGCGCCCTACAACTGGCTGCGCGCGCGCCTGGACGGTGGTCCGGAGGTCGGGCTGCACCTCCTCGTCGACGACTGCGACGGCAACGTCCTCGCCGACACGCCGGAGCTCGTCCCCAGCCCGGACGTGCTCTCCCGCTCCCCCAACGCCTGGACCCACGAGCTGAACCTCCCGTTCATCACCTGGGACTGCGACGATGCAGGCCAGTGCGAGACCTCCATCTGCGTGACCGCCGCAGAGACCACCCGCGCGGTCGCAGACCTGGACCTGGAGCTGCAGATCGCGTTCCAGGTCACCGAGGGTGAGTCCGCGTCGGAGGTGACGACCACCGTCGAGCGCCTGCCCGACCCCGAGCCCGAATGATCGCAGCGGCCGCCGGACCTCTCCCGGGCGCCGCCTTCGTCGTGGGCGCGCTGACCTTCGTGCTCACCTGGCTCGTCGCCAGCGCGCTCCTCGGCCTGGGAAACACGGTCGGCTACCACCGCCTGCTCACCCACCGCAGCTTCGCCACGCCCCGGCCCGTGCGCTGGCTGCTGACCCTGTTCGGCGCGCTGCACTCGGGCTCGCCGCTCACCTGGGTCGCGCTGCACCGCCAGCACCACACCCGCTCTGATGCCGACGGCGACCCTCACAGCCCCCGCGAGGGCTTCTGGCACGCCCACTGCGGCTGGCTGATCGGCACGAAGAACCCCGTGCTGTGCGTGCTCTTTGCCCTGTCCGGCTTCGGCCAGCAGGCCGCCGTGCTGATGCATGACCTGCGCCGTCTCGCGGGCAACAACCCGCCGGTGTGGCTCGAGATCACGAAGGACCTCAACGACGACCCGGTCCTGCGCCTGCTCGACACCCCGCTGGTGATCCCGGCCCTCTTCCTCGTGCAGCTGGGTCTGGCCGTGGCGATCGGCGGGGGCTGGGGCGTCTTGTGGCTGTGGCTGCTGCACGTCGCCATGACCAATGGATCGTGGGCGGTGAACTCGGTCGGCCACACGACCGCCTTCGGGCACGAGAGCCACGACAACCGCGACACCAGCCGCAACGTGCCCTGGCTGGCCTGGATCACCTTCGGCGAGGGCTGGCACAACAACCACCACCGCTACCCCCGCAGCGCCTGGCACGCCCTGGGCGAGGGCCCCGACCCCAGCTGGTGGCTCCTGCGGGCGGGCATGGCCACCGGCCTCGTCCGCGAGGTCTGGCTGCCCAAGGCCCAGCGCGACGTGCTCCCCGAGGCCCTGCGCGCCGGTCGCCGCAAAAATAGAGCTTGAACCTAGCGGATGAGCCGAGCTGCGCGCACGACCGCCGCAGTGTGCATCGCCCCGGCCAGGTCCACGTTCGCCGCCGCGACCTCCGCGACCCGATGGGCGAGGTTGATCGCGTCCTCGGCCGGCTCATCATCCTGCTCGGCCTGGGCCAGGCTCGCCCGTGCCGCCGCCGACAGCTCGGCGCGATCCCGCAGCGAGCCGCGACCTGCCCCGTTGCCGCTCTCGCGCAGCAGGTCGCCGCCGCGGGTCCGGGACCGACCCTGCGACGTCGCCGACGTGACCGCCGGAGCACCGATGACGCGTGGTTCGAGCTCGTTCACGGGGACCTCAGGGTAGGGATGGGACCTCATCGGACGGCGAGATCGCCCCTTGAGCAAAATCTCAGTCCATCGATTCCATCGGTCCACCCCAGCCAAGCCACATGCCGCGCAGGATCCACAGGCCGAGCGGCAGGAACGTCAGCACGCCGAGGGAGACCATGAGCCAGCGCGCGGTGGCGAAGCCGGCGTCGCCGCTCGCGTCGACCCAGACCAGGGCCGTGCCATCGAGCCACTCCGGCATGGCGTCGGCGAGCGGCCCGAACACGCCGGTCGCGCCGGCAAGGACCAGGGTGAGGCCGGCGTGCTCGGACGCAAAGACCCGGCCGCGCACCCGGCTCGGCAGGATCTGCTGCAGGCGGATGGCGCTGAAGACCCAGATGGTCGCGCCGCCCAGGTGGGCGAGGATGATGGCGGGCGCCGCGATCCACAGGCTCGGCGCGAGACCGGCCACGACGTAGAACAGGCCGGCGACCACAAAGGCCGGGATCAACGCCCGTTCCATTGCTGCAGGGTCGGAGCGGGTGAGCCAGCGCGACAGGAAGGGACCGACGCCGGTTCCGATCCCGCGGGCCACGAAGAGCACGCTGACGGCGAGCAGCGGCCAGCCGTGCACGAGGAAGACGCCCTCGCCGAGGAGCGTCAGGACGAGCACGCGCGCGCCGGTCACCTGCCAGATCGGCTTGACCAGGGCGAGGGTCCACACCCGCGGGCGGCCGAGCATGAAGCGCACGCCCTCGATGAGATCGCGGATGCCCAGCCAGTCGGCGAGTCCGCCGGTGCCGATGGGAGCGCGCTCCATCGGGGGCGGATCGGCGATGTGGGCGAGAAAGATCACCGAGCCGACGTAGGTGCTGGCGTCGAGCAGCAGCGCCGCCTGCCAGCCGAAGGCATCGGTGAAGAGCCCGCCCAGGGCGGAGCCGATGGCGAGCATCAAGGACCAGGACGCCGCGCTCGCGGCATTGGCGGCGGTCAGCGCGCGGGGCTCCACCAGGTCGGGGAGCAGGGCGTTGCGCGCGGGCTCGAAGAGGCTGCCCAGCAGGGTCTGCAGCACGATGAGGGTGTAGAGCAGCGGCAGGCTCGGCACCCACACCAGCGAGAGCATGCCGAGCACGATGAGGGTGCGCAGGGCGTCAGCACCCATCATCAGCTGGCGACGGGGGAGGCGATCGACCAGCACGCCGGCCATGGGGGCGACGAAGGCAGGCAGGGACTTCACCACCAGCACGCCGGCGAAGCTGGTCGCGGACGTGTCGCCCAGGGCGCGGAGCAGGGCGAGGATGGCGAGCAGGTTGAACCAGTCGCCGAACAGGCTCACGAGCCTGCTGAAGAACAGGTTGCGAAAGTTCGCGTTCGACCGGAAGAGTGGGACAATTCCGATCTGGGGCTGGGCCGCGGCCTCGCTCAACGCCCGCGACCCGCCCGACGCTCGGCGAGGACCGCGACCAGCACGGCCTTCACGGCCCGCGCGTCGAGCCCGTGCAGGAACCCGACCGAGTCCTGCAGCGGCAGCAAGCCCCGCTCGGCGAGCACCGGCGTGGCGAACGGCCCCTCGAACGGGTCGCGGTGGATCTCGCGCAGCAAGGCGACGAGGTTGTCGGTGGAGACCTGGGTCAGGCCCTTGCCTGCGTCGAGCACGCGCACCTCACGGGGTCAGGCCTGCCCCGTAGCGTCTCGGCGCGCTCCTGGGGGGTCAGGCCCCGACACCCGTGTCGCGGACCACAGCTGCGCAGTGGCGGATCCGGCCGATGATCCCGTCGGGCACGTGTGGCATGCTGTGTGCATCCATCCTTGGCGTACCCAGGAGGACCCATGCGCACACCGCTCGTCGCCCTCGCTCTCGGACTCGCCGTGCCCAGCCCCGCCTTCGCGCTCAGCTGCATCTGGGGTCCCCACGCCTCGCTCCCCGCGCACGACGCGACCGACGTGGCCACCGACACCCGCATCACCATCCTGGTCGAGGGAGACGGGGTCGAGGCGTCGATGGTGGAGCTTGTCGACGAGGACGCCAATGCCGTCGCGTTCGACCTGGAGTTCCTCGACCAGGGCAGCCAGCAGGTGGTCATCCTCACCCCCGACGCCGAGCTCGCCGCCGACACCGCGTACCGGGTGACCATCGGCGGAGACTTCGCCTACGAGCTGTCCTTCACGACGGGCGCCGGGCCAGACGAGGACGCGCCGGACAGCCCGGTGGTGCTCGACACGAAGATCGATCGCGGACGCAGCGTCTGGGGCAGCACCCACATGGTCGGCGTCGAGCTCGAGAACCCCAGCGAGCCGGTCGTCGTCGAGCTCGCCCTGACCGACGTCAGCACCGGCGAAGACCTCGGCACCATCCACCAGATCCCGTGGACCGGCGACGCCACCACCTATGTGTCCGCCGGCGAGGGGCTGTGCACCAGCACCGCCGAGCTGGACGGCGCCGTGCACGTGGAGGTGACCTTCATCGACGCCTCGGGGAACCGCTCGGAGACCCCGCCCGAGGAGAAGGCCGGTGGATGCTCCAGCCTCGGCGCTCCGGCAACATTCTCCATGCTCGGTCTGGCGCTGGGACTGACGCTCCTGCGCCGCCGACGGGAATAGACAGGGCGCGCCGCCCTCACGTGATACGCCTCCGCCCTGCCCACGGAGGTGAACATGGCTCGGCTGAAGCACGAAGACGGCACGGTGGTGAACGACCTCGACGCCATCCAGGAGGCCCTGGCGCCGCTGGGCGTCGCGATCCGGCACTGGCCCACCGGCGATGATGCCGCGCTGACCGGCCTGCTCGACACGGCCGCCCTCGATGACGCCCAGAAGGAGCAGGTCCTGGTCGGGCTGGACCACTACTTCGAGCAGCTCAAGGCCGAGCAGGGCTACGTCTCCCGCGATCTCATCGTGCTGCACGGGGACATCCCCAACCTCGACCAGGCGCTCGAGAAGTTCAAGCCCGCCCACACCCACGACGACGACGAGGTCCGCTACATCGTCGACGGCGAGGGCGTCTTCGGCTTCACCTTCCCCGACGGCTCCCAGGCGGAGCTGCTCATGGAGCGCGGCGAGTACATCAACGTGCCCAAGGACACCGAGCACTGGTTCCACCTGACCCGCGCGATGCGCATCAAGGCCGTGCGCTACTTCAGCGGCACCGACGGCTGGGTCCCGGTCTACACCGGGGCAGATGTCCGCGTCGAACCCCTGCTCTGAGCGCCAGGAACCCCGAGTCGGAGGGCGAGCCATGCCCGTTGTCGCCACCTATCGGCTGCCCGTAGGCGCCGATCCGCACAAGCTCGGCGAGAAGATCGCCGTGGGTCAGACCGCGGGCTCCTGGAACGCCGCGTGGGAGCACCGCGCGGGCCGCTTCCAGGACCACCTCGCCCACGTCGTCGGCGCCGTCACCGACCACCCCGACGGCCACCCCCGGGTCCGGGTCTCCTCCCGGACGCCGACATCGAGGGCGACCTCGGCAGCCTGCTGACCCTGGTGTTCGGCAAGTACAGCATGGCCGGACCGCTCGCACTCGATGACCTCGAGCTGCCCGACAGCTTCGGTCGAACGCCGAAGGTCGGCCTGTCCGGCCTGCGCGACCGCCTGGGCGTGCACGACCGTCCCTTCGTGATGGCCATCTTCAAGCCCGCCCTGGGCCTGTCCGCGCAAGACCACGCCGACATCCTGCGCGACGTCGGCATGGCTGGCCTCGATCTCATCAAGGACGACGAGATCATGGCCGACCTGCCCGCAGCCCCCACCGCCGAGCGCCTGGCTGCCTGCTCCCGCTCGCTCGACGAGGTGCAGGCCGCCACCGGTCGCCGCCCGCTCTACGCCCTGAACCTCACCGGAGGCGGCGGCAGCGTGGTCGATCGCGCCCGCCAGCTCGAGGACGCGGGCGCCGAGTGCTTCCTGCTCAACGGCCTCGCCTACGGCTGGCACACGGTCGAGCAGGTGCGCGACGCGGTCGACGTGCCCATCTTCCTGCACCCCGCCTTTGCCGGCGCCATCGCGGGCGCGCCGGACCACGGGCTCCCCTACCGCCTGCTGCTCGGCACCCTGCCCGCCTTCAGCGGGGTCGACGCGGTGCTCTACCCGGCCCACTACGGCAGCCTGCCCTTCGATCCTGCCGAAGAGGCGGCCATCCGCGACGCCCTGCGCGCCCGGAACGTCGCCCCGGTGCCCTCGGCGGGCATCCACCCCGGCGTCGTGCCCCGCGCGCTGTCCGACTACGGCCAGGACGTCATCCTCAACGCGGGCACGGGCATCATGGACCACCCGGGCGGCCCCGCGGACGGGGTGCGCGCCTTCTTCGAGGCCCTCGATCGCCACGGGGCGGGCGAGCCGTTCACGGTGGTGGACGACCCGAGCACTCCCCTCGACGTAGCACTTGCAACCTGGGGGATCGGCTAGCCATGGCCATGCCCGAGCGGATCGAGGCCGAGGCGCTGGTCCTGGTGCGGGCCACGCCGGCCCATGCGACCGAGGTGGCGGCTGCCGTGCGCGCGTCCTGGCGGGAGATCAACCCGTTCATGCCGTGGGCGACGGAGCAGTATGGCGAGCGGGAGGCATGGGACTGGACCAGCGCCACCTGGGGCGCGTGGGGGCGCAAGGAGGCGTACGAGTACGTCATGACCGATGCCGCGGACGGCTCGTTCGTCGGCACCGTGGGGCTGAACGCCATCCGCCACCGCTGCGCCAACCTCGGCTACTGGGTGCACAGCGCACGGACCGGACGCGGCTTCTGCACCATGGCCGCGCGGGCGGTCGCGCGGGCCGGCTTCGAGCACGGCGATCTCGCGCGGATCCACCTGCGCCACATGCTCGCCAACGTCGCCAGCCAGCGGATCGCAGAGAAGGTGGGGTTCCAGCGCGAGGGCCGGATCCGATCGCTGATGCAGGTCCACGGCGAGCGCGTCGACCTCATCCAGTACAGCCTCATCGACGCGAGCGAGATCCGCTGATCCCCGCCGATGAGGCGGCGAACGCCTAGTCTTCTTCCCTCGGCGTGGGCTCGCGCTCGACGGTCACGTCGATCACCTGTTCGAGGCGCATCGTGCCGCCGTCGGACAGGCGCTCCGTGTTCGCGAGCAGGTGGAGGGTGTGTACGCCGGATCGGCGCAGGCTGCCCGTGGTCGCGGTCGCCAGTCGCCCCGCGCCCTTGCCGGTCAGGCTGATCCGGCCGCTCCCGTCTTCGGTGAGCACGTCTCCGCTGTGCTGCTCCATGAGCTGGACGCAGTGCACGGATCCGGCAGCGCCGTCGACCAGCTGGAAGGTGCGGCTGCGCCGGGCGTGCACGGCCGTGCCGGCGACCGGTGGCAGCGCGACCACGTCGTCGACCTGCCAGCGCGCGCCGATCCCGATGGGCTTGTCCGGCAGGGGACACTGCACGGTGCCGAGGCTGTCGAGGACGTGCAGGCGCTGGGTGGGCTGACCGCGTGCATCGGTCCAGCCCACCGGCCGGTGCCCCCCGTGGCGGTCGAGCTCACGGACGAGCCGGACACCCACGACGTCGCGCAGTCGTGCTTCTGACGCGGCGGTCTGCTCGGCCGGGAAGCGCCCTGCGTCCAACACCCCCGCGGTGCGCACGACCAGCTCCTCGGTCCAGGTACCTGTCGCGTCGTCCACCGCGACCACATGCCCGGCGAGCCGGACCTCGACCGGGATCTCGGCCTCGAGCGGCGCCTTCGCGTCCCCCTTGGCGAGGGACCAGCGGCGATGGGTGACCACGACGAGCTCGAAGCGATCGCCGAGGGTGGGCAGCGCGACCTGCACGGGTGCGTGGGGCAGCGCTCCCGGGTGGAGCAGCTCGATCGCGGGCTGGGCGGGCTCGGCGGCCTGGTCAGCCGCAGCCGACCCCGACCACGCGGTGAGCCCCAACCCCAGCGTGCTCAACAGCAGCAGACGGGTGGACAACAAGACAACCTCCTGGAACACGGTAGGCCGACAACCGGCCCGCGCCGATGGCAAGCGGCTACACCATTCGGTGCGACCCCCAGGATACCGGCTTTCCTGTGGTTTGTGACCGGGTTGGACCGTACCGTGGACGACGCGGTTCCGTACCCGACGCGGATCCCACCGCAGCAACGGCCCGCTGACGTGCGTCTGGCAGCGGGCTGACTGGGGGCGGGGACAGCTCGACGCGTAGTCGCCCGAGTGTCGGGGGTGCGAACGCGTAGTCGCCCGAATGTCGGGCTGGCGGTGCGAAGAGGGCAGGCCACACGGTAAAACGCCGATTCTCATCCAGTTCACCCACGACGATCCGGCCGCGCGGCCGTCCACACCGACACTCGGGCGACTACGCGTGGCCCCTCCCGTCACTCGAAGTGGCTACGCGCGTCCCCTGCCCACCAACGCCCCCTCCCCGCCAGCGGCACTCCCCTCCGACCGCGTCCGGTATCCGACGTGCTCGCCCACCGGCTATACGCCCAGTCCCCTCCCCCTCCGCCCGAGCATGTCGGATGACCGCAGCACCACCCCCCGCCAGATTCACCCTGTTCCTCGATTTCGACGGCACCATCAGCGCCGGCGAGACCTTCGTGAAGGTCCTCAAGACGTTCACGCCCGATCTGGCCGCGGAGCTGATCCCGCGGATCCACGCCTTCGACGTCACGCTTCGTGAGGGCGTGACCCGGATGCTGGAGTCGATCCCCTCGTCGCAGTGGGAGGCGGCGTACACCTGCGCTGACGACGTGCCCCTGCGCGAGGGCATCGCCGAGCTGGTCGCGTGGGCCAAGCGCAACGACATCCCGCTGATCGTCGTGAGCGGCGGGCTCGAGGCGATGGTCCGGCGCAAGCTCGGCCCGCTGGTGCACGACATCACCGCCGTGTACGCGATCCAGATCGACGCGACCGGGCCCTTCCTGAAGGTCGTGAGCCCGTTTGCCGACGAACAGGAGATGGTCGCCAAGGTGGATGTCATGGCCGAGCACCCCGCGGACGTCCGGGTGGCGGTCGGCGACTCGACGACGGACGTGCGCATGGCCCAGGTCGCCGAGCTGGTGTTCGCCCGGGATCGCCTGTGCCAGCAGCTCGACGAGCGGGGCGTGGCCTGGCTGCCCTGGGACGACTTCAACGACATCCGCGTAGCGCTTGCCGCGCGCTGGGGGCTCGATGCGTGAGCCGAGTCTTGACGCCGAGGATCCGCGAGACGCGCTCGCCGCACTGGGCCGGCGCTTCTACGGTCGGGGATGGATGCTGGGCACCGCGGGCAACCTGTCCGCACGCGTCGCGGACGGCACCCTGTGGGTCACGGCCAGCGGGGTCGACAAGGGCGCACTGACCGTCGGCGACTTCGTGCGGGTGACGGTCGAAGGACAGACGGTCGAGGCGCCGCCGGGCAAGCGACCGAGTGCGGAGACCTGCCTGCACCAGGCGGTGTACGGCTGGGACGACACCCAGCGCGCCTGCCTGCACGTGCACACGATCGCCGCGAACCTGCTGACCCGGATCTGGCCGGGCGACCTCCCCCTTCCGCCCATCGAGATGGTGAAGGGACTCGGCGTGTGGGACGAGGATCCCCGGCTCGTCGCCCAGGGGTACGAGAACCCCGCGCACGTGCCGGCCATCGGCGAGGCGGTCGCCGCACGCCTGCCGGTCGACCCACCCGACGTGCCCGTCTACCTGGTCCGCGACCACGGCATCACCGTGTGGGGCACGACGCTGCGCGAGGCGGCCAACCGGGTCGAGTGCGCGACCTACCTGTTCGACTACATGCTGCAGGCCGTGCAGGCCGACGCCGTCTGGTGGACCGACCGCCCCTGACCGGGCGCACCACCCCTGACCGGGCGCGCCACCCCTGACCGGGAGCGCCGCCCCTGACCGGGCGCGCCACCCCTGCCGACCCGTCCTCCGCCGCGCGTCCCGCGCCGCTCCTCAGCAGCGCGGTCCGCAGCGCTCCACATGGCTGACTTCCCCGCGATCGAACTGCACTTCGCAGCAGGCGAGCAGCAGCTCCCGGACGCGCTCGCGGCCGCGCTGGACCCGGGTGCGGGCCCCGGACAGGGACAGGCCCAGCTCGCGGGCGAGCTCCGCCTGGGAGATCCCCTCCAGGTCGACCCGGCGCACGGCGGTGCGGTAGGGCTCGTCCAGGGCCTCGACGAAGCGGGGCAGCCAGCTGGCGACGACCTCGGTGGCCACGGTCTCGCCGGGCTCCTCGGCCGGTCCGTCGGGCACCTGCCACGCCGCGTCCTCCTCGACCGGGACCTGGTCCCGCCGCCGGCGGATGCGATCGACGAGCACGCTGCGCGCCGTGCGCCACACCAGCGCCTCCGCCGCCCGCGGGTCGCGCAGGTCGGGGAGGTTCTTGTGCAGGCGCAGCCACACCTCCTGGGCGAGGTCGTCCGGGTCGAGATCGGACGGGGCACGGCGGGAGAGCCAGCCGTGCACCGCGCCGTGAAGGGTCGCGTGCAGCTCGCCGAGGCTCATGCGCAGCAGCCCCCGGATGCGTCGACCTCGGCGTTGGCCGCGGGCTTCGTACCGCAGCACCCCCCGGCGACCCCAGCGAGGGACTGCGCGGGCTTCGCCGGGAAGGTGGGCACGGCGTCGGAGTCGTCGAGCACGACGTAGACCTCCCACGGGCGGCCGTCGGGATCGACGAACCAGCGCTTGGTCTGGACCGCGGCGCAGCAGCTGACCTCCTGCTCGTCGTACGCGGACTCGAGCCCGGCCGACGCGATCCGCGCCCAGGCCGCCTGGTTGGCCTCGGCGGTGGCCCACTTGATCCCGAAGTGCTCCTCCGGGCCGATCGGGGGCGGCGTGCCCGGCATCAGGGTCAGCGAGAGCGCGAGCCCGTCGGGCTGGAAGCGGATGAGGTCTTCGCGGACCTTGTCGGGCGCGCCCAGCAGCTTCTCGTAGAAGCCGCGCGCGGCGAGGAGATCGGTGGTGCGCAGGTGCAGGTGGATTCGGGCGTCCATGGAACCTCAGTGGTGGGGTGCTATCCCAAGGACGCACGACCCTGCCGACCGACGCACGTCGGCGCGAGGAGCCCACCGATGTTCACCCGCACGCTCGTCGTGATGACCGTCCTCGCCGCCCTCGGAGGCTGCGGCAAGAAGCAGGCGCCCGAGGCCTCGGGCGCATCCGCCCCCCAGGGCGACTCCATCCAGGCGCGGCTGGCGGCGCTCGACCCCCAGCAGACCGCCGCGCTCGACCTCGGCAACGAGCTCATGGCGCAGGGCCGCATGGAGGAGGCCCGTGCCGCGTTCCGCAGGGGCATCGAGGCCGGCGGCGACCCGCTGATCTTCCAGGCCCAGGTCGCGCTCACCTACATCGAGGAGGACCGGCCCGCCGAGGCCAAGCGGGTCCTCGCGCCGATGGTGCGCGACTACCCGCGCGAGGCCGGGATCAACTGGTACTGGGCCATCGCGACCTTCACCCAGGGCGACGACCCCCGCGGCGCGATCAAGGCCTTCGTGCACGCGAAGAGCCTCATCCCCGAGGGCTCGCCCCAGCACGTCGCCGCGGACTGGTTCATCGGCGACGCCTACCGCCAGCTCCTCACCACCGAGGGGCTGCTCCAGGCCGACATCGACCGGATGTTCGCGGCCTACCAGCGCTTCATCGACGCAAGCCCGCCCGAGGACCCGGAGATCCAGCAGCTGGTCATCCAGCTGGAGCTGATCCGCGCCCAGCGCCCACCGCCCAACGTCGCGCGCTGGGCCCTGGTCCCCGACCCGGCGGCCGCCGAGGAAGCCCTGATGAAGTTCATGGAGGTCGATGACGAGGACAGCGGCGACGAGCCGGTGATCGGCGACTGACCGCCGCCCCCCGCGGCACCCTCGTGCGCCCGGGCAGGCTCCGGGGATACCAGCGGCGTCATGCCCCGCATCCGTGATCGCCGCACCGGCCGCACCGTGGTCGAGCCCCTCCCCCACGGGGCGCTCCTGCGCGCGGCGTATGCACCGGGTCCGTGGGCCGCCGGAGCACTCGGCCACCCGGTGAGCCAGCTCGTCGGCTGGTGGGCGCGCCAGGGCTGGTCCCGGCGAGCAATCCCACGATTTGCCGAGGATCAAGGCGTCGATCCGAGCACCATCGACGGGCCGCTCGATCGCTTTGCAAGCCTCGACGCCTTCTTCGCTCGGGTCGCCCCCGACCACGCCCGCCCGATCTGCGCCGACGGGGTCGCCTGCCCCTGCGACGGACGGATCCGCGCCTTTTCCTCCCTTGCCGCCGACGCCCCCCTGCCAGTGAAGGGCCAGACCCTGTCGCTGCGCCACCTCCTCGGCGATGACGCGCTCGCCGACGCCCTCGATGGCGCCGCCGCCCTCCTGGTCCGCCTCGCCCCCGGCGACCTGCACCAGGTGGTGCTGCCGACTGACGGCACGCTGGGCGCCCCCCGCTGGCTCGGCGGCCCCCTGCACAGCGTGCACCCCGTCGCCCTCGACGCTGGCGCCCCCGCCTTCCGCAACCGCCGCGTCGTGTTGCCGCTCGACGCCCCCTCCGGCCCCGCCGCCCTCATCGCCATCGGCGCGCTCAACGTCGGCTCGGTGGAGGTCCGCGGGGCCCCCGGCTCCGGGGCCCGCGGTCAGGCCGCCGCTGCGTTCCACCTGGGCGGCAGCGCGGTCGTGCTCGTCGGGCAGGGCCTGACCTGGGACTCGGACATCCTGGAGGCCACCGCCGAGGGCGTCGAGCTGCAGGTCCGCCTGGGCGAGCGCGTGGGCGGGGTCCGCTCCCCGGAGATCACTGGAGCTGGCCGCCAACACCCCATCCGCGTGAGCGAGCTGCCCGCACCCGAGCCCACCGCGGACATGCCTGGCGTCTCCGCCGTGCTCGACGCGGCGAACCTGGTCACCCTCGGCGGCCTGCTCACCGCCTGGGCCGCCATGGCCGCCGCCCTCACCGGCCACCTGCCCGCCGCGTTCTCCCTGCTGCTGCTCGCCGGGTTCCTCGACACGGTCGACGGCTTCGTCGCCCGCGTGCTCGGCGGCACCCGCGAGGCCCGCCAGCTGGGCGTGGTGCTCGACAGCCTGGTCGATGCGGTCGCGTTCGGGGTCGCGCCTTCGCTGATCCTCGCCAGCAGCGGCCTGCAGCACCCCCTCGCCCTGCTCGCCCTGGGCCTGCTCCCCGTCGCCGTCGTGGTGCGCCTCGCCGCCTGGACCGTGCAGGCGCGCATCCGCCGCCCGAGCACCTACGTGGGCGTGCCCTCCACCATGAGCGCCCTCGTCGTGCCCATCGCCGCGCTGCTGTCGGTCTACGCCCCCGCCGTGCACGAGGTCGTCACCCCCGCGATCGTCGTCGCCCTGTCCGTCGCCATGCTCGTGCCCGTGCGGATCCCCCGGGGCGGGGCCGTCGGCAAGGTCGTGCTCGGCCTGCTGGCCATCGCCACCGCCACCCTGTGGCTGACCGCGTAGCCGAGGAGATCCCGCCCGGCCCGGGGGCTGGCCGCCGATCCCCCGATCGGCTACGATCCCCATCCCTCCCCGATCTCCCCTCCGTCCCTGCCCCCCTCCCTCCGCGGATCCCCCCATGCGCCAGTTCCTGAAGTCCGGCCTGCGCCGCCTCACCGGTGGCGCCGAGCGTCCCCAGCGCCCCCTCGGCGATCGCCGCGCCACCGTGCTCGCCATCGCCACCCAGAAGGGCGGCGTCGGCAAGACCACGACCAGCGTCAACCTGGCGGCCGCCCTGGCCCGCTTCCACGAGCTCGAGGTCCTGCTCATCGACCTCGACCCCCAGATGCACGTGGCCCGGGCGCTCCAGTCCCAGCTCCGCCCCGGCTCGGGCTCGCTGGCCGACGTGCTCCTCGACGAGACCGGCGAGCGCGACGTCATGGACGTCATCGTCCGCACCGACATCCCCCACCTGGCCATCACCCAGCCCGACCCGAGCCTGCGGGACGCCGAAGATCGGCTTGCAAGCCGGATCGGCAAGGAGATGGTCCTGCGCGACACCCTGCAGACCGCGCGCACCTGGTACGACGTCATCATCATCGACTGCCCGCCCAACCTGGGCACGCTCTCGCTCAACGGCATCGTCGCCGCGGACCAGGTCCTCATCCCGTGCGACCCGTCGCCGCTCGCCCTGTCCGGCGTCGAGGGCCTCGCCCGCACGGTCGAGCAGGTCGCCGGTCGACTCAACCCCGAGATCGACGTGCTCGGCATCCTCCTGACCCGGGTCGACGGGCGCAGCAGCAAGCTCAACAGCGCGGTCCGCGAAGACATCGCCGCCCGCTGGGGCGAAGCGGTCCTCCCCGTCGCCATCGGCGTCAACAGCGCCCTCGCCCAGGCCCAGCAGGCGGGCTTCGACATCTACGCCCACGACCCCGACTCCCGCGGTGCCAAGCAGTACCAGGAGCTCGCCGGCCTGCTGGCTCCAGTGCTGAAGGCGGGCTCGCGGGACGCGATGGCGGGGAAGTAGAAGCGGGCTTGATCGCCCGCTTTGTGGTTGGTTGTTGGTTGTTGGTTCCGCGGCGTGGAGAGTTGCGGTGGTGCGGGCATGGGAGTGGCGGGCGGAAGTCGCGTTGCTGCGGGCGGGGGATACCTCGGCCCGGTCTCCAGTCTCCAGTCTCCAGTCTCCAGTCCTACGG
>CALATR010000856.1 GCA_937891875.1 uncultured Pseudomonadota bacterium
CCACGCCCGGCGTCACCCCCGATCACGGAGCCCAGCTCGCCGCCCTGCGCGCGAGCACCGCAGGCGCCGTGCCCATGGGGCTGTCGGTCGTGCACCAGGACCGCACCCGAACCGAGCTCGAAAGGATGGCCGCACCCGGCCGGAGGTTCCCGTGAAAGCCACCACCTCCCGTGACCGCTTCGACGAGCGCAAGCGCTTCTCGGGCGTCTTCCAGCAGATGGGGCGCGTGGCGCTCGACAGCGACTGGAACGAGCAGGTGCACATCCGCACCGCCGACGCCCGTCGCCGCACTCAGGACGTCGCCCACGGCTCACCCGACGACGGCTTCCGCATCTCCGACGAGCAGGTCATCGACGACATCGATGGCCTGTCCGGCTGGGGCGGGGCCCTGCTGACCGAGCCCGACGAGCGGGTGATCCGCGAGATCCTGGAGATCGACCGCCGAGAACCGGCCGGTCTGCCCCACGTGGTCAAGGGGGGCGGCCGGGTCGAGCTCCTGCACACCATGCCCCGCATCGTCGATCTCGACGCCGTGCCCCTGGAGCCCGCGGGCAGCTTCGCCGCCACCCACGTGGTCGTGCGCCTGCGCTTCGATCGGCCCACCAACGACCAGGACCTGGTCCACCCGGTGCTCCGCTTCTTCGACGACGACGGTGCCCACGTGGACGTCGACGTCATCACCCTGCCCCTGCCCGGCGACTGGCGCGCCTACCGCATTCCCATGGCCCAGCTCGCCGGGATCGACCGCACCCGCCTCGCCCGCTGGGGTGTCGTCGGCCTGCCCCGCCGGGCGACCGTGTGGATCGACGCACTCACCGCCATCGACGGCCCCGCGCGTCACGACGACCTCGTCATCCGCGGCGGGGACGGCACCATCGCCGGCGCCGGCCGCATGCTGGTCCACGGGCACCGCGCCTGGCTCACCACCGACACCCGCTACACCCGCCAGGAGGACCTGCCCGAGCCCCCTGCCCTGCCCGCCCTCGATCCCGGCGGCGCCGACAAGCACCTGGTCTACCTGGACGTGTGGGAGCGCACGGTGCTCGCCGATCAGGACCCGGCCCTGGTCGAGCCCGCCCTGGCCGGCCTCGACACCACCTTCCGCCAGCAGCTGGTGCGCCAGGTGCGCGTGCTGCCCGCGCTGGCCGCCGACGCGTCCGAGGCCCTGCCCGGACCGACCGGGGATCTGCGGCTCTCGACGGACATCTCCAGCGAGGAGGGGCTGCCCGATCGCTACCCGACCGCGACCGGCATCGACCCCTGCCGCGACCGCTGCCTGTCCAGCCAGGAGCGCAGCCTGGGCGAGGGCTACGTCGGCCACGAGAACCTGCACGTGCGGGTCGAGGTCATCCACGCGGACGGCCCCCGCCCGGTGATCGCCTGGTCCAGGGACAACGGCGCCACCCGGCTGCCGCTCGTCGAGACCGCGCAGGCGGGCGACCAGATCCTGCGCCTGTCCCCCGCCGACGCCGCCCTGCTGCGCACCGGGGACGTGCTGGTCGTAGGCGACGATGTCACCGACCTGCAGCCCGACGGTCCCCGCCCGCCGAGCCTGCGCGTGGTGCTGGGCTCCGACCCCGCCACCGGCCTCGTGCAGCTCGAGGACGCCGCCTTCGTGCTCACCACCGATCCGGACCCGCTGAACGCCGGCGGCACCCTGGCCCACGCCTACACCGTCGAGCGCAACGCCTACGTGCGGCGCTGGGACGGCGCCGACTGGATGATCCCGGACGTCCGCTACAACCTGCCCGACGGCATCACCTTCCGCTTCCACGCCGGCGAGGCGCGCCGCGGCGAATACTGGAGCTTCATCGCCCGCCTCGTCGCGCCCGACGGCGAGACCCGCGGCTACCTGGAGAAGCTCGACACCGCCCGGGTGCACGGCCCGATCCACCACCGCATCGCCCTGTCCCGGGTCACCCGCGAGGGCAACGCCCTGCACTTCGCCGACCTGCGCCCGCGCTTCCTGCCCCTGGTCGAGGTGCGGGACCGCCTGCAGGAGCTCGCCGCCGAGCAGCCCGACGCCGGCGCCTTCACCCTCACCATCGGCGACGGCCGCCACACCTTCGGCGACATCGACCAGGACCTGCGGGCCGGGGTCACCGCCGACGAGGCCCTGCAGAACGCGGTCGATCGCCTCAAGCGCTGGATGCGCGGCGTCGAGGACAGCGACGAGGACGCGCCCACCCACTCGGGCGGCACGATCTACATCCGCGCGGGCCTGTACCAGCTGCTCCACCCGGTCGTGCTCGACGGCCTGTCCCGGGTCCGCATCCTGGGCGACGGCGACGCGTCGGAGCTGCGGGTCGTCGGCGCTGGCGGCGCGTTCGTGCTCGATCGCTGCGGGCGCCAGGGCACGGTGGGCATCGAGCGGCTGCTCCTCATCGAGGATCCGGAAGCGGACAACGTCATCGGTGCAGACGCCGGCGGCGCCGAGGAGGACGCTCCGACCGGAACGCCGCTCGAGCCAGGGGACCTCGCCGAGATCCCGGGAGAGTCGCCGAGCTTCCTGGCCAAGGCCGCGGCCTCGCTCAAGCACGCCGACGTCTTCAGTCACCGCGCCATGGCCGCCCTGCTCGCGACGCTGGCCCGCCTGCGCTTCCTGCAGCGCCGCGATCCCGGCGTGGACATGGAGGAGCACCCCGAGGGCAGCCGCCTGCTCACCGTCATCCGTGCGCTTCCCCACGGCGTCGTCACCGTCAGCGACAGCCGCCGGGTCCACCTGTCCGACCTCACCGTGCGGAGCGCCGACGCCCGCCTGACCGCCACCGGCGTGCTCCTCACCGGTCACTGCCGGAGCGTCCGGGTGTCGCGCTGCGACGTGTCCGCCCACACCGGCCTCGCCGCGGTGCCCCTCGGGCCGTTCCTGCGCAAGGCGACCCTGGCGCTCTACCCCTGGTCGAGCCTCACCCTGGACGGTCTGGTCGTCGAGGACTGCCTCTTCGCTGGCGGCAGCGAGGCCCTGCACGGCATCCGCCTGGTCGACGGATGGTTCGCCGACGTCGCCGTGCGCGACAACCGCATCGACGGCAGCCTGACCGGCATCGAGCTGCGCACGGCGCGCTGGCGGGGCAGCTCCGACGGACGTGCGCTGCAGATCAGCGGCAACCGGGTCACCGGAACCGCGGGCCTGGGCATCGACGTGGACGGCGCGTACGTCCGCCTCGAGGACAACGAGGTGCGTCCCCGGGCGGGCGACAGCCTGGTGCAGCTGGGCATCCGCGTCACCGGCTCGCGGGGCAGCATCGAGTCCTGCCGGGTGCACCTGCCTTCCCGGCCGATCTCCCCCTTGGGACTGCTCGCGGGGATCTGCGTCGGCAGCGGCCTCGACGACGGCAGTGATGCCCGCCGCACCGCCGAGGATGTCGAGATCCGCGGGTGCCACGTGGTGGGCGCGACCGCGGCGAACCCTGCCATCGGCGTGGTGCTCGGCGGACGCGAGGCCGTCTACGACGTGCGCGTCCGCGACTGCGTCTTCCAGGATCTCGGCGACGCCGCCGTGCGCGCCTGGGGCCACGGCGGACCGGTCGGGCGCATCCGCATCGAGGACAACCGGGTGGAGCAGGTGGCGGCCGACGCTCCGCCGTCCAGCGCGACCGTGCTCCCCGCCCTGCGCGACCTGGCCCCGGACGTGGCCCAGGCGCTGGTGGACGCGGGGGTCAACACCACGAACCCCGGCGCCCTGCTCGACGCGCTCGCCACCCGCGGCGCGGCCGCCGTGCCCGCCCTGGACGCGGTGCTGCGCTGGGTGGCCCAGTTCAGCCTGCGCGGCGCCTTCGTGCTCGACCACACCCTGCAGACCGAGGTCCGCGGAAACCGGGTGCAGACCGTCGGCGACGACACCCACGTGGCCGGCGTACGCACCGCGGGCATCGCCATCGTCGGGGGGACGGACAGCAGCGTCACCGACAACCACGTCGAGGACGTGCGCGGCGGCCTGACCATGGTGGAGGGCCCCGGCCCGAGCCCCGCCCCGTCGCGACCGGCGGCCTTCGACGTGCTGCAGGGCCTGGCCCTGGCCATCGGCGAGGACCGCCTCGAGCGCTCGGACCTGCACCTGGCGTCGGTGCGCCTGCGCGCCCTGGTGCTCGCCTACATCGAGGGGGACGAGAACCGCCGCCAGGAGCTGGGACGCCGGATCTACGCGCCCATGGAGGCGCTGGCCGACGAGCTCGACAGCTACACCGGCCAGGGCAGCCAGATCGCGAGCCAGCTGGTGCTGGAGGCCGACGAGATGCGCGCCGCCCAGGGCTACGACGCCCACACCGAGGCGGCCTTCCGCGTGCTCGCGAGCGTGTCCCGATCGGCCGGGTTCACCGCCCAGGGTGACGATGCCCAGGACGCCTGGGACGCGATCACCACCCTCGACCTGTCCATCGTGTCCGGCGACGAGGCGATCGCCGCCGAGGCCAGCCGGATCCAGGACGGACTCGAGGTGCTCGCGCGCGGCCAGAACGCGCTCGCGAAGGTCATCTTCAGCGAGCTCGCCGCGCTGCTGGGGAAGCCGTCCGACACCCAGCTGCGGGTGAACGCCGCCCGCACCCTGGGTCGCCTGGGCCTGGTCCGCGACGCCGAGGCGGTGGCTCCGGTCGCCCGCCCCGGGATCTACGGCCGCCAGCGCACCATCGTCACCCGCTTCGCCAAGAGCCTGTCCGACGAGGCCGCCCGCCTGGCCGAGGAGCCCAGCGACGCCCGCGGCGAGCTGCTCGGCGCCCTGCGGCCCGACAAGGACGCCCTGGTCGGCACCCTGCGCGAGACCAACCCCGAGCTGGCCCGGGACCTGGAGGCGGACTGGCGCGCGATCGACCGCGCGGTCACCCCGCCCACCGACGAGCGCCTGGAGCGCCTGCGCGGCACCCTGGGTGCGGTGCAGGGCTGGGCCGACGGGGTGAGCGCGCCGCCCTCGTCCGATGCCACCCTCGCCCGGCGGGAGGAGGCCGGCGAGGCAGCACTGGCCGGCATGGTCGCCAAGCACATCGACAAGAACCTGGCCGGGCTGGGAGTCGAGCCGGAGAGCACCCGGACCAAGTCGCTGAAGGTCCTGCAGCGGACCAGCCTGCAGCTGCTGACCCTGGTCGGCGACGACCCCGAGCTGGAGGGGCTCGCCCGCAGCGCGCGCGGTGCGATCACCAGCGCCGCCAGCGAGACTGCCAACCGCAGCACCCGCCTCGCCGAGGCGCGCACGGCCCTCGAGCGGCTCCGGCGCACCACCGAGTGGATCGTGCCGCGGACGCCCGAGGCGGAGGCTCCGCCCCCCGCGGACGCCCTGGATCGCCGCCTCGCGTCCCTGGCCAGCATCGCGCTCGCCCTGCCCAAGCTGGACGCAGACGGCCGGGACGACGGCGTGACCCTCATCCTGGGTCACATCGACCCCGTGCTCGACGCGGCCAACATGCAGGGCCGCCCCCGCTCGACCACTGTGACCGCGCTGGAGAAGGCGGGTGCTGTGCTGCGCAAGCCCAAGCTGGACTCCGGCGCCGACACCGCTCTGCACGCGATCCTGCGCGAGCTGGACCGCTCGGGGAACGCGGCCGTCACGCCCAGCTCACCGACCGGGGTGCAGACCGTCGCCGCGCTGGTCCACGCGGCCGCCCTGGCCATCGACCCCAGCGTGGACGCGGACACCCGCCTGGCCCAGGGTCAGGCGGCGCTGCGCGAGCGCGCGGCGGTGCTGTCGGGCTCGTGGACCACGCGCCTGGCCGGCCTGACCGACCTGACCGACGTGGTGTCCGGGCTCGCCGATGCCCTCGATCGCATCGCCCAGGGCGAGCGGCCCAGGGCGCCTGCTCTCGCCGAGCCGCACTTCGACCGGGTGCTCGACCCGGCGGACGGCGTGCTGGCCCTGGGCCCGCGTGCCCGGCTGCACATCAGCGACAACGTCGTTCGAACCGCCACCCGTGGCGTCACCCTGTCCGACGGCGGCACCCACCCCCTGGCCGAGCCGGACCTCGCGACCGGCATCGTCGCCAGCCTGACCAGCAACCGGATCGACGGCTGCCTGCTGGGGGCGGTCGACGTCGACCTGCGGGTGGACGCCAGCGTCACCGTCGCCGAGAACGAGGTGTTCGCCTGCAGCGGGCTGGCCGAGGCCGGACGCTCGGGCATCGGTCAGGCCGTGCTCGGGGTGTCCGGTCGCGGCGACCTGGCCGTGCGGGACAACACCCTGCGCGGCAGCGGCCACCAGCACGAGAACGCCGTGCTGCACGAGATCGTCATCGACTGGAAGGGCGACGTGGCGGTGGTCGGCAACGTCGTGCGCCACCACGGCGGCGAGGGCGGTGGTGCGGGCATCCTCGTGGTCGCCGAGCGCAACCGCAGCGACCTGCCCCGCGACCTCTCGCGGGCGGCGTTCCTCGGCCTCGAGCCGCCTCCGCGCGCGACGCCGAGCCTGCCCGAACTGCCGTTGATCCCGCGGATCCCGGCCTTGCCGATCTTCACGCCGATCACCACGCTGTCGAAGGCCTCGCTCAGTGCCGTCTCCAGCGGTCGGCTGTCCCAGTCCATCTCCACCACGCGTCTGTCGCCGCGCACGCTCACGACCCTGCGCCAGCCCCTCGCGACGACGCCGGCGGCCACGTTCGCGACCAGTCGCCTGGCTGGCCTCGTCAAGCCTGTCAGCGGCCTGCTCGACCTGATCCGACCGCCGATCATCCCCCGCCCGACGCCACCCCCGCCGGAGCACCTCACCGTGCACCTGCAGGGCAACGACGTCGCCAGCACCGGACCGGCCCTGCTGGTCATCTCCGAGCCTGGCCGGGACGTGGTCTCGGCCTCGGTCGTCGGCAACGCCCTGCACTCGGTCGGCACGACCGGCGCTGTGTACGTGCGCTACCCCGACAGCCTCGTGCTGGGCAGCAACCGCTGCGAGGCTGCTCGGGTCGTCAACGTCGTGCTCGTCCGCTGCTCCGACGCCACCGTCGCCAGCACCGGCAACGTGGTCGTGGGCGCCGAGCCCGTCGCCCCCCCCGCGCCCCCCGCCGTGCCGCAGCCGCCCAGGATCACCCGGCCGACCCTGCGCCTGCCCGTCGGCAGCGTCTCCATCGACGTGCCCGTCTCCCGCGAGCGCCTGCTCGGCAACCTCGAGGCCTTCACCGGCGCCGCGCGGCAGGCCTTCTCCGACATCCTCGTCGCGCGCTCCCTCGCCGAGCCCGAGCCCGCCCTCGCCGATCTGGTCTTCCAGGAGGAGGAGCCTCCGCCGATCGAGGAGGACACCCTCGCCGGCGGTGTCGAGCTGCGCAGCTTCACCACGACGTCGACGTCCACCGGCACCACCCTGCCCAAGCTCGAGGCCGGCAAGCTCATCTCGAAGGCCAGACCGACCTACGAGATCAAGCTCTTCGAGGGCACGACCGATGCCCAGACCGTGCTCTCGACCCTGAAGGAGCGCGAGGACCTCACCAGCGAGGACATCACCGCAGCGATGCGCGGTACGACGATCACGGCGTTCGAGACCGAGGACGCGCGCAAGTCGTTCATCCTCGAGGTCGATCTGCTGCGCAAGGAGAAGAAGATCGCCGAGCTGGCCGCGGCCAACGAGGTCGACGTGGCCACGGACAAGGCCGCTGCAACCGGCGTCTTCAGCCGGGTGCGCGACACGGGCACGACCCAGGAGGGCGCGCTCGCGACCATGACCAAGCTGCTCGCGGCCCAGGGCTACCGCAGCGAGCGCGTCGGCGCCGAGACCCGCGCGCTGCTCGACGAGTCCGACGGCGACGCCCGCGCGGCGCTGGACAAGCTGCAGAAGGACCTCTTCGCCACCGACCAGGCCAGCGCGCCCGCGCGCAAGGCGATCGAGCAGACCAACCTGCTGGAGCGGCTGCTGGCCGAGGGGGTGATCGGCGGCTCGGCCTCCGTCGACGAGGAGGACGAGGAAGAAGAGCTCGCCCCACCGCCCCCTCCCGACCCCTACAGCCACTCGTTCGTCATCCTGGGCGGCGCCGCGGTCACCTCCGTCGGCAACGCCACCACCTCGGGCTCGCTCGTCCTGGGCGCCCACGACTCCGTCACCCTCGACGTCTAGGAGGCCCCGTGAACCTCAAGCTCCTGGGCATGACCCACGCGCTCTCCGCCAAGGCCGACGCCGAGGTGTCCGCCATCTCCCTGCGCACGCCGCTGTCCGGTCCGGCCGAGGCGCTGCCGTCCAAGGTCGGCTCCCTGCTGGAGGTGGTCGAGCTCGAGCACACCCTCGTGGTCGAGATCGCCGACGTGTTCGAGAAGCTCCCCGCTCCCGCCGAGCCGAAGACCCTGCAGGAGCGCGTGCAGGCCGCCCGCGTCGCCCTGCGCCGAGCCCGCTCCCGTGGGGACGTCACCCGGGTCGAGCTGCAGCGCGCCACCCTGCGGGCCTTCAAGACCGAGCTGGAGGCCGGCTGATGCGCAAGATCATCGAGGATCACGTGCTCGGCGGGCCGGTGTACGTGTTCACCACCTTCGGTCAGGTGCAGGTGGGCACCGTGGACGCGGTGGACGATGACATCGTCTACATGCGGGCCCCCGACGGGGAGACCCCTGACAATGTCAACCTCGCTGACATCTCCGGCGTGCGCCCGTACGTCGACGAACCCGAGGACGTGCCGTGATCGAAGAGCTCCTCGAGCAGCTGATCGACAGCCTGGCCCACACGTGGCACGGAAAGTACCGGGGCTCGGTCGCCCGCAATGACGACCCGGAAGGCCTGGGACGCATCCAGGCGTACGTGCCGCGCCTGCTGGGCGAAGAGACCACCGGCTGGGCCATGCCCTGCGCGCCCTACGCCGGTCCGGACCAGGGCTTCTTCACCGTGCCCGAGCCCGGCTCCGGCGTGTGGATCGAGTTTGAAGGCGGCGATCTGTCGCGTCCCATCTGGAGCGGCATGTGGTGGGGCGCACCCACCGAGGACGACGTTGCCGCCGCCGACAGCACCGCCGGGCGTCACAGCCGGGCGAACACCGAGGTCCCCCAGCACCAGATCCAGAACCCCCCGCTGGGGCCGGGCACCCCCGCCGAGCCCGGCGTGCGCATCCTCAAGTCCGCGAGCGGGCACCACATCGTGCTCGACGATCGCCCGGACCACCGCCGCATCGAGATCCACGACGCCCACGGCAACCGCTTCATCTTCGACCGCGACGGCCTGACCACCATCGTCAGCAACGAGCGGGTGGACAACACCGGCGCCCGAACCGTCGAGGTGCTGCAGGACGACACCCTCACCGTCAGCGGCAGCCAGAGCATCAGCACCGGCGAGTTCCTGCACGAGATCGAGGGCAGCCGCACGGTCAAGGCGAGCGGCACCCTCACCGAGACCGCCCGCGGCGGCAACTACTCGCGCACGGTCGGGGCCGACGGCGTGACCATCAAGACCGGCGGCCCGCTCACCGAGCGGATCAGCGGCAGGCACTCGGTGCGGGTCACCGGCGCGACCCAGATCTCGAGCTCGGGCGGGGTCGGCATCTCCGCCGGACGCGGCTTCAACGTCTCCAGCCTGGGCTCGGTGGGCCTGCACGCGATGATGCCCGAGCTGCCCAGCCTGAACGCGGTCGAGATCGACGCGGTGCTCGGCAACGTCTCGATCAACACCTTCGTCGGCATGCTCCGCCTCGGCGGCATGACCGCCATCTCACCGGTCGTGCTCGGCGACGGGCTCGCCATCCACCACACCATGCTGGCGCTGCTCTCCCGCGCCTACTTCCCCCCAGCGGCCCTGGCCTATGGCCCGGCGATGGACATCTGGGCCGCCATGACCGTGCCCCTGGACCTGTCGATGTTCGCCTTCGTCAAGCGCTACCCGGTGGGCTGACCCATGGCCGACGACCCCAGCTGGCAGCCGCTCGACACCTCCGTTCTCCGCGAGCGCCTGGCCCACGTCCGCGATCTGCTGCGCCAGGCGGCGGCGGTGGGGCTGGCCCAGGACGTCGAGCGCCTGGAGAGCTTCGGCGAGACCGCCGCCAAGGAGGACCGTGGCAACCGTCACCGCCGACGCTATCGCTGATCTGCAGGCGCTGCTGCGCCAGTGCTGCGATGACCTCGCCGGAGCTCCGGACGAGGACGTGGTCGGCGCGCTCGAGGGGCCCCCCGGAGCGGGCGGCACCGCGCCGGATCTCTTCGACCCGAGCCCGGGCAGCACGGCGGCGTCCGACGTGCTCGCCGGGGACGCAGGGCCGCGGTGGCGTCCGCTGATCATCGGCCTCCCCCCTGGCGTCGAGCAGCTGGTGGGCATCATCAAGCCCCCGCTCGACGTCATCGTCACCCTGCTCCAGGTGATCGCCGCCCTGCTGGACGTGATCAAGGCCCTGCTGCTGGCCCTGCCCGACCCGTTCATGGCGCTGATCGAGGCCGCCTACCAGGCGCTCAACGCGATCATCACCGACTTCATCAACGCGGGCGTCTACCTGTACGCCGACGTTCCCGGCCTGACCTCGCCGGACGTGAGCCTGGCCGAGCTGGGCTTCGCCCCTCCGCTGAAGACCGCCTTCGAGCTGGGCAAGGCCGGCGAGGCCGCTCCCCCCACGGAGCCCGACGGCTTCGACAAGTGGGCGGGCCGCTTCGAGCAGAGCTTCGACGATCCGGGCGACGATGCTCGCCCCCAGCTCTCCGGCGGTGCCTCGGTCGAGGCCGTCTTCATCGTCGGCGCCGCGCCCACCCTCGATGCGCTCACCCGCTTCGCCTACCTGCTGGGCACCCTGTTCAACATCGAGGCCTTCAAGCGCGCGGTCGAGCTGCACATCCCCGGCAGCGACGACGCCGCGGGCTCCAGGATCCGCGGCCAGAGCGTCGCCCCGGACTGGAAGGCCGCCCGGCTCAAGGACCTCTTCCCCGCGCTCGAGGGCCTCGAGGAGCTGCCCAGGAAGCTCCGCGACATCCTGCTCAAGGTGGAGAGCGTGGTCGGCATGCTGGCCGAGCTGGCGAGCGCCATCTCGGACAAGGTGCAGGCGCTGCTGGACATGGCCGAGCTGGTCCAGGACGTCATCGACCTGCTGGATTCCCTGTCGGGCGCCGGGCTGTACACCCTGCCCGTCGCCACCAACCAGGGGGTCGAGGGCCTGGTCACGACCTTCCGCGAGGCCGCCGATCGTCCCGCTGGGGACTACGTTGCTGGCGTGTGCATGCTCGCGGCGGGCCCGAACCTGGGCGCGGCCTCGATCCTGTGGGAGATGATCGTCGCCGGCGACTTCACCGAGGCGGCGGAGACCGCCTGGGACATGACCGGCATCGAGCAGGCAGCGGAACAGACCTGGGGCCTGCTGGAGGAGGCGGGCGAGGACGTGGGAGCCGCCGGAGAGGCGCTGGCGGACAGCGCCTCGGACGCCTACGACGCGATGGTCGACGCGATCGTCAACCTGCCCGACGACACGGTGGCGGCGCTCGGCCGCACCCGCGAGGAGCTGGAAGAGATGGTGAACTCCGCCCCGGACGAGCTCTACGCCCTGCTGGAGGAGGCGAAGGAGGTCCACATCGACCAGTCGGTCGAGGACGCGAAGAAGCGGGCGAAGGCCATGCAGGACTCGGGCGAGGCCCACCTGGCGCTGTACCTCGATGATCGCGTCCGCCGCGAGCTGGACGCGTGGAAGGACCAGGAGGAGGACGGGTGAGCACCGACCGCCGACTCCGCCAGGAGCTGCAGATCTGGCGCATGACCTGGCAGCAGCTCGAGACCTTCCTCGATCGCCTGGAGGGCGCGCGGGAGGACGACGCCACGAACGCCTGGACCGCGGCCTGCTGCTACGAGGCGCTGGACCAGGTGGAGGCCCTGCGCTGCCGGCGCAAGGGCTACCGGCTCACCCGGGACATGGGCTTTGCGCCGCCTCCCTACGTGCCCGACGCGGACGACGCGCCGGACGACGACATCGACCCCTGGACCCCGCTCCGGCAGGGCTTCAACGGTCTGGTCACCAAGCACGACGACGCCCAGAAGCGGCTGCCCGACGCGCTGGACGTCGAGCTGGCCGCCGCACCCCTCAACGTCGACGACGAGGACG
>CALATR010000857.1 GCA_937891875.1 uncultured Pseudomonadota bacterium
CGGTGTCCGTATCGGTGTCGGTGTCGGTGTCGGTGTCGGTGTCGGTGTCGGTGTCCGTGTCCGTGTCCGTGTCCGTGTCCGTGTCCGTGTCCGTGTCGCCGTCGTCGGCGCTGTAGGGCGGGGTGCGGAGGCTGTTCTCGGCGAAGAACTCGGCGAGGGTCCAGGCGTAGTCGACCCCCTCGGGCGCGACGAAGCCCGAGGTGTAGCCGGGGCCCGTTCCGCCCGGCCAGGCGTGGCCCATGCCGGTGGCGGAGATCAGCAGGATGCGATCGTCGCTGCCCTTGCTGTAGACGGTGCCGGTGCCGGCGGGGGAGTAGCCCTCGAGCGCGCTCACATCGACGCTGCTCTCGGTCAGCGCCGAGCCCGAGCCCTTGTAGACGAGCGCGAACATGTCGGCGTTCACTTCGGCATATCCCTGGGCGACCGTGTAGTCCGAGGTGCCGGAGACAGCGCTCGACAGCTGGGTCGAGAAGGCGCCGGAGTTGGAGCCGGCGAGGCTGGTGCAGGTGCTCCTCGCGGTGCTCGCGCTGACCGCGACCGACGAGATCTGCCAGGCGGTGGTGCCCGGAGCCGGGCCTGCTGCGATGCCCACTCCGCTGAAGTAGTCTGGGGCGAGACAGCCCATGACCGCCGCCATGCCGCCACCCGAGGACAGGCCCGCGATCCAGACCCGGTCCTCGCCCACGTCGAGGGAGCTGTCGGCGAGCAGGGCATCGACCATGTCGAGCAGGTCCCCGGAGTGGCCGCTGGTGCGGCTGTGGCTGCTCCCGTAGTAGTCCCAGCAACCCGCGTAGACGCCGCCGTCGGGCACGCTGGGCACGACGACCACCGCGTCGAACGCGTCGGCCACGTCGGCGAGGTTGGTGCGGCTGACGATGTCGGAGGCGGACTGGGCGCAGCCGTGCAGGATGATCAGAGCGGGCCGCCCGTAGCCGTCGGACGGGGTGCCATCCCCGACGATCACGTCCGCGTCGATGTCCCCGAGGGTGGTGCGTTGCCAGCGATCCCCGTCGGCAAACGCGAGGTCATCCGGCGCGACCGGGTCGGTGCAGCTTGCCAGGAACAGTACGGAGACGCCGAGAATCCAGGTACGCGATGCCATGAGGGACCTCCCATGGCCAGAGCCTCGGTGAAACATGACCCACGTGTCAACTCGATGTCGCACCCAGACCACACGATCGGGTCTCTGACGGACTCACCGTAGGAGCAGGTCTCTCAGCGGATGAGGTTCACGCCGTTCGCGTGCAGGGCTTCCAGGATCCGCGCCATGTGTGCGTCGATGGGCGTGTAGAGGATCTGGCGTCCGGCTTCGTCCTGCATCCGGAAGCCCTGCATGCCGTACTTGAGCCGGATGATCTCGACTTGGACGGTGTCGCCGGGGAGGATGCGGTGGTTCTGGGTGAACACGGGCAAGAACTGCCAGGTGGTCAGGGTGCCTGACTTCGGACGGTAGGTGAAGCCGTGCAGGCTGGCCAGCACGCCAGCACCGAGGAGGAACCAGAGGAGGAGGGAGAAGACCCCCCAGGCTCCGCCGTCCCGGATGGCGAGGTAGGTCATGAGGACGGGCATGAACGCGAGGAGTCCGACGAAGAAGAGCAGGACGAAGCTGATGAAGAAGCCGCGATGGGAGGCAGGATCGGCAGCGTCCGGATCCGGTCGCGAGGCGGGCCGGCCGTCCGGCGGGGGAGCCGCGGTCTGGACCGGAGGCGCCGCCGAGGCCGGCTCGAACGCGGTCCCCGGGAAGCTGAACTCGCGGCTGGAGGTCCGACGGGAGCGCGCGACGTTGCACAGCTTCTTCTCTTCTTCCGCCGACAGCGGAACCTCCTCCGCCACCGCGGCGGCGAACGCCTCGAGAGAGAAGTCCCCCTCGGTCGACAGCACCCGCGCGCCCTTCGCGCCGCCGAGGGCCAGCTCGTGCTCGACCAGCTCGGCACCGCCGGCCTTCTTGCGCCAGGACAGCATCCGGGTGCGCCCCGGCCGGAAGCACAGCACGACAAAGGCGGTCTCACCGGCCTGCCGCACTGCGGGCAGGCGGACGAACGTGAGCTGCCAGCCGCCCTGCTCGCTGGTGAACATGTGCTCCAGCGTCTGCCAGGCGTGGTGCTCGGGCAGGCCCGGGATCGGTCCGAGGCGGCCGGTCTGCACAGCTCCGCCAGCGCGCACTGCGGCGCCACGCCAGGCCGCTTCGAGCGCGCGATCGCCGGTCTTCAGCTCCCGGATGGCGGCCGACGGGTCGCGCTGGTACCAGGCAGGCAGCTCGCGGGTCAGGAAGGCATCGACGACGGCTTGCATGGGCACGGACCGGAGCGGGAGGGGGCATGGCGGTGGACACGACGAGCTCGCTGGGCGAGCCCATCGGCAGTGAAGGCGAGGTCCGGCTGTACCGCACCCAGCAGGGGATCGTCTACGCCCACCCGGCGGGCAGGTGCTTGAAGCTGGCGGTCGAGGACGGCAAGGGCCCGCCCTGGCCGCCGATCATCCTGCGATTGCTGGCGTCGTACGCCAAGGACGTCCCCCTGTCCCCGGGTTCGACCGTGCCGCTCGGCAACCCGGTCGCGAGGGGATCGGACGTGATCGCGGTCGCGCTGGTCGACGATGCTGACCCGGGCATGGTGCGGGTCGTGCCGATCAGCATGTTCGAGACCGTGCTGGCCAGGGAGATCGGCACGGCGCAGGTGGTGCAGGGCCTGGAGCGGGTGTTCCCGGGTGGGTTCATGCCGGCGGACCGCGCCTGTCAGCTGACGAGCACCCTCGAGTCCGACGTGGAGGGCAAGGGCGTGCGCACGCTGACCTTCCCGAGCGTGCCCGCGTCGGACAGCGTCAACCAGTTCTGGGTCGGTCCCACGGTCATCCTGGCGGCCCAGGCGGCCGTGACCGGCTGCGTCGCGAAGGACGTCGACCTGCGCCTGAAGACGGCGGGACAGGTCTTCCGGTTCACCAGGAGGGATCGCCAGATCGACGGCGAGCGGGTGTTCGCGTTCGACGAGGCAGGGTGGAAGCGGCTCGGCAACACCCACGGGGTCGGCAGCGTGCCCATCGGTCCGTTCCGGCTCATGTCGGCGCTCTTCATCGAGACCTGCACGGAGGCCCCGGCGGTCTTCCAGGCGCTGCTGGGCCTGCTGGAGAAGGTCCGTCGCACCGAGTCGTCGTCGCGGGCGGGTGGGGGCTCCCTCATGCAGCGCGCTCCGGCGGCCCCGCCAGGGACCCGCAAGACCGAGGCGGCCGAGGAAGACTTCCCCGGTCGCTTCCGGAGGCTCCTGCTCGCCGAGGACTGGCTTCAAGCCTTGGGTCTGCTCGCTCGGGAGGGCCCGTCGGACCTGCGGATCGCCGCCGAGAAGAGCTGGGACCGGGCGGCCAGCGATCGCCAGGCGCGGGCGGCCATTCGCAAGCTCGCTCCAAAGTTCCCCGCGAGCCTCGCTCAGCGGGTGCGGGACGTGCTGCCGCAGTGATCCGCGCCCGGCGGCGGCACGTACCGTACGCCGGGATGCACGCCTGCTCCCTTCGTCCCGGGCCACCTGCCCGGATATGGACGTCAAGACGGGCCGGGATTGCCCGATTCCCGTTGCGCCCTGCGAGCCTGAAGGGTTTGCGACCATCGGGACAACGAGGGATCGCAGGCCCCATCCTGCCGTCCCCGAGCCGATCCTGGCCGTGTGAGGTTCCCCAGCATGCAGTTCGACTTGCAGAAGGAGTTGCGCGATCGACTCCGCCCCGAGGACATCTGGCCCTTCCTGCGCAAGGGCTGGTGGCTGATCCTCGGGATGACCTTGCTGGCGACCCTGGTGGCGGGCACCGTCGCTGCGGTCTCTCCGCGCGAGTACCGGGCCACCGCCGTGATCCGCATCGTCCCGGTCCAGGGTCAGGAGGTCAAGAGCCGCGACGTGCTCGACCTCGACGTGCGCGGCTTCCAGGAGGTCGAGCGCTTCTACCGGACCCAGATGCAGCTGTTCAAGAGCCGCTCCTTCGCCGAGGAGGTGGCCAGCCGCTACCAGAAGAAGTCCGGACAGGAGATCTCGGTCCGGCGGGTGTTGGGGTCGCTGGAGGTCGCTCCGATCGAGCGCAGCCAGCTGGTCCAGGTGTCCGCGGTCGACGGCGATCCCGAGCGCGCGGCCGAGCTCGCGAACCTGGCCGCGTCCACCTTCGTGGACATGAACATCCAGTGGCGGCAGGACCTGGCCAAGAACGCCAACGACTGGGTGCGGCAGCGTATAGAGGAGGTCGGCAAGCGCCGGGACGACAAGGTCCGCGAGCTGCTCGAGTTCAAGCGGCAGAACAACATCGTCGACCGGGGCAGCGACAACGACGGCGCCCTCTCCTCCCGCATGAGCGCGCTCGAGCGGTCGTACGGGCAGATCTCCACCGACCGGGTGCTCCTCGAGTCGCGCCTCGCCGGCCACGAAGCCCTGTTCCAGCGCGGCAACTTCCGGGCCCTGGGCGCCCAGGACGACTTCCCCCTGCCCCCGGGCCTGCGCGAGCTGCACGCCACGACCCTGGCCGAGCACACCGCCATCTCCGCCCGCTACGGCGAGCAGCACCCCGAGTTCATCCGGAGCAAGGCCGCACTCGAGCGCGTCGAGAACCAGTTCCGCGCCGAGGTCCGCCGGTCCATCCAGGCTGAGCGCGCCGAGCTCGAGCTCCTGCGCAGTCAGGAGGACAGCCTCGCCGACGAGCGCCTGCAGACCAAGGACGAGGTCCTCGCCCAGCAGAAGATCGACGCCGAGTACCGCAAGCGCCAGCAGGAGCTGACCCAGATCGAGGCGACCCTGCAGTCCCTGCTCGCCCGCGCGGACGAGCTGGAGATGAGCTCGCACACGGAGTCGAACAACGCCCAGCGCGTCGATGACGCCATCGCGCCCGACTCCTTCATCCGTCCGCGGATCACCCTGACCGTCGGCGCCGGCTTCGTCGTGGGCCTGCTCCTGGGCATGATCGCCGCCCTGCTCCGCGGCTTGCTGGACGACACGATCCTGTCGCCGGCGGACATCGAGACGTACACCCAGCAGCCAGTCATGGGTGTGGTGCCTCGGATCGCGCTGGAGGGCGACGGCAAGGCCGAGCTGCTGGCCCACAACCAGCCGCGCTCGACCGTGGCCGAGGCGATCCGCGGTGTGGTCGCCATGGCCGAGAACCGTCCCGACGGGCGCAGTCCGCGCCGCCTGCTCGTGACCTCGTCTGTCGTCAGCGAGGGCAAGACCACCATCGCGGCCGGCGTCGCCACCGTGCTCGCCCAGCGCGGTCGTCGCGTCGTCCTCGTCGAGGGGGACCACCGCCGGCCCCGCCTTCACAAGGTGTTCGGCATCCCCAACGAGCGTGGCGTGGTCGAGGTCCTCCTCGGTCAGATCACCCTCGACCAGGCGCTGGTGCGCACCGAGATCCCCAACCTGGTCGTGCTGCCTCGCGGCGCGAGTGTGCCCGGTGGCACCGAGCTCATCGGCTCTACCGAGATGGGCGAGCTGCTCGACACCCTGTCCGAGCGCTTCGATCGCATCGTGCTGGACACGCCACCCTCGGCGGCGCTGTCCGACTCGATCACCCTGTCCCGGTGGGTCGACGGCCTGATCGTCGTCGCCCGCGCCGGTGCCGTGTCCCGCAGCCTGGTCCGTCACACCCTGCGCCGCCTCGAGCAGGTGGCCGCTCCGGTGCTCGGCGTCGTGCTCAACGACTTCCGCAACGACAAGACCGGTCGGTACTCCGCCTACTACAGCGAGTACTACTACTACTACTCGTCCAGCGAGGGCGAGGACGAGGACGAGGGCGAGGCCGCCAAGTAGCAGCCCCGCCCTGGATTCTCGCCGCCTACATCGGGTGCTGGGCGACGGTGAAGTAGCTGCCCTGGGGCACGCTCTGGATCTCGGTGAAGGTGAGCGACTGGTTGTCGCCCGCGTTCAGGAAGTCCGTGTTGGCGGTGGTGTACCACTCGGCCGACTGCGGGTTGGCGGCGTCGCGGATCACCACGTAGACGTTGCCGCCCAGGTTGCCCGAGCTGGTGACCTGGTACGCGCGGTCGGCCTGGCCGATGCCGGGGGCGCCCACCGTGGTGCCGGTGTCGAAGGGCTGGTTGCTGAACGTGTACACGCCCTGTCCGGCGTACGGCGTGCCCGGACCGTCCATCATCATCGTCGTGAACTGGCCGCCCGGGAAGGGCGCCCCACCGCCGAAGTTCCACTGCTCGGAGTCGTTGCCGGCGCGGAAGCCGGGCACGTTGCCCTGGTAGTCGTGGGTCGGGATCCACTGCCAGCTGGCGCTGACTCCACGCCAGGGCACGTGCTGGGAGCCGCCGAGCAGGGCGCCGACGGGCTTGAAGGTGTCGGTGGCCGGCAACATGACCGCAGCCTCACCATGGGGCAGTCCCGCCTGGACCTGGCGCATGGCGTGCAACAGCTGGGCGAAGGTCCAGTCGCAGTCGGGATCGAGCACGTCGAGGCAGCGGCAGAGGGCAAACGACAACGCCCCCCGGTGCTGGCCATCCAGCTCGAGCTCGAAGACCGGGCCGCGCAGACCGTTGGCGAAGACGACCGGATCCGTCGGAGAGACGTCGGCCTGGGCGGTGGGCTGGGCCACCGTGCGGGTCACGTCGGAGCCGCCGCCGAAGCCCACATCGAGCATGGTCAGCACCGAGCGCACGGGCAGGTGGCGGAAGGGCGCGGCCAGCTCGTCGATCTGGACGAGCGCGGAGCCACCGGTGGGGTCGCCATCGGCGCACAGGATGGCCGGACCGTCGTCGGTGGTCAGGCCGCGCGCGCTGACCTGGATCAGCACGGTGTCATCGTCGGTGGTGGTCGTGGCGATCTCGGCGAGGGTGCGGCGGATCTCCGCGGCGGTGGCGTGTCCGCGGGACACGCCGGGGAGCACGTCCGCGGCGAGGACCGGGCTGGTCAGGATCCGGATGTTGTCGGGGGAAACGCCCCGATCGAGCAGACGGCTGGCGAGTGCGACGACGTCGTGCACGGCCCCACGCAGGTCCGGCGAGTGGTCGTACCGATCGCAACCGATCAGGACGGCGAGACGGTCAGTCATGAAAACACCTCGTTCGAGCGCCGCCGCCCTCCCAGTCAGGCGGGCGGGTGGAGCTGCA
>CALATR010000858.1 GCA_937891875.1 uncultured Pseudomonadota bacterium
GCCCGCGTCGCCGAGGGGGAACGCGCCGGCACACACGCCGACGATGCGGTGGGCGCGGGAGCCGAGGGCAAGCACGGCGGCGACCACGTCCTCGGGGGTGCCGTGGGCGAGCGGCAGGCCACCGCCGACCACCAGGGTGTGCAGGGCGTCGATCTCCGCGGCGGGCTCGGTACCGACGGGCAGGCCGGCGATGGAGGTGATCCCCTCGCCGACGCCGGCGTAGCGCACCCGGTAGGCCGGACCCTGGCCGCGCTCCGCCCGGACCCGGTTCACGACGTCCAGCGCCTCGACAAAGCCGATGACGCCGATCAGCTGGCCGCCGGGAGGGAGCAGCAGCACGACCTCACGAGGTGCTGGCAGGAATCGTCGGTTCACTGTCATTTCGGACATCCTCCCGCCTTCGTAGCGTGGCGGCAGGAGGTGTGCATGACCCACACGCTGTTCGCGTTTCCCTTCTCCTGCGCGCAGGCGCCCCACGCGCTGCTCCACCACTACGACGTGCCCCACGAGATCATCTGGGTGCACCGCGGCCCGACTCGCCGGGCGGTGGGCGACGGACTGGAGGCGGCGAGCAAGAAGCGCAAGGTGCCGACCCTCGTCCTTCCCGACGGGCGCGTGCTCACCGAGAACGTCGCCGTGCTCACCTGGCTGGACGACACCTGCGGCCCCGACCGCGACGCCTGGACCCGCCAGCGTGCGCTGGAGTGGAACGTCTTCGTGGCGACCGAGCTGCACCAGGCGATCCTGGGCCCCCTCTACGATCCCGAGCTCGAGCCGGCGGACCAGACCGCCCCCGCCGAGCGCTTCCTGACCCACACCCTCGCCCGCCTCGCCGACGGCCTGCGGGACACGCCCTTCCTGACCGGCGAGACCCCCTGCGGCGCCGACCTCTACGCCGCCTGGGCGCTCTCCCTGGTCGGCTTCCGCTACCGCGACCACCTCGCCGATCCCGCCCTGCGCGCCTTCCTCGGCCGCATGCTGGAGCTGCCCGGCCTGGCCCGAGCGCGCGAGATCGAGGGCGCGAGACGCCAGGAAGAAGCACGCGCTTCGGCATGAAGCAGCCGAGCGGGACCGCGTTCAGTCGAGCGAGCGCAGGGTGTCGACCACGTCCCGCAGCAGGGTGTCGAGGGGGGCGGGCTTGGGGATCCGGTGCACCACCCGATCGCCGAAGATCTCGAGCAGGGCGTGGTCGGTGCAGGCGGTGTGCGCCATGACCGTGGGCCTGGGGTCGAGGCGGTCGATCTCCTCGAGCAGCACGAGGCCGCCCAGGTGATCGACGTGCTCCTGCACCTTGTCCGCGCGCGGTCCGAGGACCCGGTTGGGGTGCTCGCCCAGGGGGATGAAGACGTCCATGACGACGAGGCGGTAGGGGCGCGCCAGCAGCAGCTCCACCGCGTCCTCGACCGAGTGCGCGGCGTCCACGCGCTCGTCGAGGGCGTCCTTCAGGATGTCCACAATGATGCGGATGTTGTCCGGCTCGTCGTCGACGAAGAGCACCCCGGAGGGCACCTCGGCTGCGGTCGTGTCCGCCACTAGCGACGCCACGCGTTGCGCTCGAAGTCCCACACCTTGCGGACGTGCTCCTCGTCCCCGATCGTGACCTCGAACTGCTTGCGCGCGCCGCCCGCCGCCGAGATGGTGACGAAGTGCTCGCCGGCGGTCAGCTCGTGGCGCACCACCGGGGCCCGCGGGCCGGACTTGCGCACCAGCTTGCCGTCGATGAAGACGTCGTAGTCGAGGCCGTAGGGCTGGGCGGACAGGGTGATCCACCCGGTGCCGGTCGCGACGGGCTTCGGCTGCTCCGGGACCGCCTCGGTGGCGGAGTCTCCGCCCGTGCCCTCGGTGGTGCCGTCCGCGACCCCACCCTCGGGGTCGGCCGCAGTCTCGGGATCCGGCTGGATCCGGCGATCCACGCGGATGATCACGGGCTCTTCCGGCGGGGGCTCGACCGGCTCGGCGCTGGCCGTGCCCTCGCTGGCCTGGCTGTCCTCGCCGCCCTCCGGGACGACCCGCGCCGGCCGACCGTCGACCGTGCCCGCGTCCCGACCGACCACTCCGGCATCCTCCACGCCGACCGAGTTGTCGGGAAGGGGGCGCGCCTCTCCGGTCGGAGCCGGATCGGCGGACTCGGGGACCGCGGCCTCGCTGCCGTCCTCCCC
>CALATR010000859.1 GCA_937891875.1 uncultured Pseudomonadota bacterium
GCGGCGGCGGTACGGCCGGCGCGGCACCTGCCGGCGAGGCCAAGACCGCCTCTCCCGCAGCGCCCGAGAAGGCCACGGACGTGTCCGAGGCCAAGGCGAGCAAGCCGTCCAAGGCCGACCTGGACGCCGCTGACGAAGGCCCGTCCTCCATGGACAAGGCCAAGGGCAAGATGGACCAGGCGTCCGCCAAGATGAACGAGGTCCAGAAGGAGAAGCAGAAGGCCATGAAGAAGATGCAGGACGCGTCTTCGTCGGTGCGCGATGCCCAGCGGACGGCTGAGAACATCGCCGAAGGCAAGGCCATCAAGTCTGCGGCTTCCGAGGTCGAGTTCGTGGCCGACGACATGGCGCGGACTGCCGGGCGCACCGCTGACATGGTCGACGGCGACGACGAGTAGGCCCTCCTTCCCTTCTCGCGGGGTGCGCTCGTGCACCCCGCATCGCAGTTCCAGAGGATGAGATGACTACCTCCGATCCGGTTCTGAACGAGGTCACGTCCCCAACCGCTGCGTTCAAGCTGACGGTGGGCAGCCTCGAGGCGACCCAGCAGGACCCCAAGGGTGTCGACTCCATCGTGGTCGAGACCAACCTCGACATGATCGGGATCTGCAAGATCCAGATCCACGGCGAGAGCATCAAGCCGAGCGACTTCAAGGTCGGCGACGATGTGACCTTCGAGATGGGCCGCAACGAGATCAAGACGTTCCAAGGCAACATCACGTCGGTCAAGCACAACACCAAGGCCGGCAAGGAGCACATCGCGATCGTCGCCATGGACCCGCTGGTCAAGATGTCGAACAGCCACCAGACCCAGACCTGGGGCGGCTCCACGACGGACAAGGTCAAGGACAGCGACCTGGCCAGCAAGGTGATCAGCGACAGCGGTTGCTCGGCCGGCACGGTCGACTCGACCACCGGCGAGCGGCCGTACATCCTGCAGCGCGCCGAGTCCAACCTCGCCTTCCTCAAGCGCCTCGCGGCCCGCAACGGCTACCTGGTCTACGCGGAAGAGGGCAAGATCCACTTCAAGAAGCCGCAGTTCTCGGAAGCGCCGATCGAGATCTCCAGCGGTGACCTCATCGACACCGACGTGCAGCGGACCGACCTGCAGATCCCCAAGAAGGTGATCGTGCACGGCTGGGACTACGTTCGGAAGACCGAGATCACCGGTGAGTGCGATACCAGCGCCATCGACAAGATCGGCAGCGGTGCCCTGCCCGACCCGCAGACGTATGGCGATGACCTGCACATCTCCGATGTGTTCGTCGACTCCGACGCCAGCGCCAAGGCCATGGCGGAAGGCGAGATGAATCGTCTCGCCCGTGGACTCGTCCGCGGCACCATCACCGTGAACGGCAACGGCAAGCTGATCCCTGGCAAGAAGGTGAAGATGGTGGGCAACTGGTCCAGCTTCAACGCCGAGGTGCTCATCGCGGGCGCACGCCACGTCATCGAGCCCGGCAGCGTCGCGCAGACCACGGTGTGGGTCGTCGGCAACACCGAGCCCGAGTAGCGGCGTTCGGCCTGAGCCATCGACCCCGCGCCGGGCTACCCTGGCGCGGGGTCGCTGCGCTCAGGGGATCCGCTCGCTGCCAGCGGTGATGGGATCTGGCGCCGGCAACAAACGGCGAAGAAGGCTGAGGTCGCGACGGATGATGCTCTCGTGGTGTGTTTGGACGGTTCTGGGGGGCCTTGCTCACGCCGAGCCCGCAGCCATCGAGCTCGGTGTGGAGGACGTGATCGTGCCCCCCCGCCCCGAGCGGGTGCCGCTCGTCGTACCGCCGCTCACGGCCGGCCGGATCGAAGCCCTGGTCGTGGACGGGAACCTCGACGAGTGGTCGCGCGTGCCGGTTGCCGACCCGCCGCGCAGCCAGCGCAATCGCCCGCCTCCCCACCCGGACTGGACGCTCCAGGTCGCGCTCACCGACCAAGGGGTGGCCTTCGCAATCCACGGCCTGCAACCTGATGTCTCTGCCACCGTGTCCATCGACCCGGACGGCACCCGCCGGGGCTGGTACGCCGTGGACCTGCGCGGGAACGACGCGCGCTTCGAGCGGTGCGTCGCCCGACCGGGAAACGCAGACATGCCGCTGCCGACGACCTGGAACGGACTGCAGTGGCCCTGTGCCGCCGCCGAGCCCGAGCGGGTCGCGCAGGCCGCGAGGGGAGCCGAGGGCTGGGAGATCCTGATCCCGTGGAGCGCGCTCGGTCCGACGACGGACGACCTGCTCGTCAACTTCGTCGCCTCGAGCCGCACCGCGTCGGGCAGCTACGACCGCCGGGGCGATGCTCGCCCCTACCCGGGTGGCAGCCGTCCGCTGGTCGTCGGCGAGTCCCGCCGCGACATCCTCATCGCTGGGTACGATGCGTCGAGCCAGGCCATCCTGTTCACCCTGCGCGGCCCCAAGCTGGAGCAGGCCGAGACCTGGACCGTCCTGGCCTGGCAGAACGGCGTCGAGCTGGCCCGGACCGAGGTCACGCTCGATGCGACCGCCCGCTACGCATCGGTCGACGGGTCGCTTCCGGTCGCGCCGGACGCCGGGCTGAACCTCGTCGCCCACCGCAACTCCGACGAACCGCTGCGTCCGGGGATCGGCCTGATGCTGTGGCGCCCGGGCGAGCTGGCGACCGTCTCCACGCCCGTCTTCACCGACGAGGTTCGCGTGCTGCTCACGCTCTCCCGTCCGCAGAAGGCCCTGCCCGTACTCATCCGCAGCGCGGACGGGGAGGTGCTCGGGCAGGGCGTGACCGACGTCGATCGCGGCCAGCACGTGCTTGTCGTGCCCATCGACCCGGCCTGGCCTGACGCGCTGGAGATCGACGTGGGCGCCATGCTCTCCGGGACCTGGGCGCCGCTCCTGCGCGCATCCGCCCAGGAGGTGACGCCATGATCCTCGGCCTGCTCACCGCCCTGGCCCTCGCGGCCGAAGGGCCGATCCCGGCCGACCCTGCTGCGGTCCGTCCGAAGGTCGAGCTGCGCCTGGACCTCGGGCCGGAGGACGGCACCGTGCTCGACGGCTTCGCGGAGCTGACGCCGTGGAGCTCCAGCGACGGGCGCGCCGCCTTTGTCGACCCCGGCAGCCCGTCCGGCGACGACTGGCCGGACCCGCTGGTTGGTGACAGCATCCGCAAGGGGACGATCCGCCTGCAGATCCCGGCAGGGACGTATCGGATGGCGGCATTGTTCGCCGATGATCGCTGGGGGGCCCGACCGCGCGCCGGCCGCCAGAGCGGGCTCCGCTCCCAGGGCGAGCTGCTCTTCGCCGAGACCGTCCCAGAAGGCGATTCCTTCTTTTCCTCCAGGTTCTACGGCCATAATCCATGGCCAGTGTTCGAGCCGGGCGAGGATGCATGGGACCGTCAGCTGGTCCGGTCATGGTCCTGGCGTACCGAGACCGTGATGGTGCCCGAGGGCGGCCTCGACCTCGAGATCCATGGCGAGCCCCTCGCCGCACTGATCGTCACCGAGATCGGCCTGGCGAGCCTGGAGGTCGAGCTCGCCCAGATCGACGCCCGCCGCGGCGAGGGGTGGCGCGCATACCACCCGCCTGTGGTGGAGGCGCTGCCCCGCGCGCTCGACAGCCTGGCCGGGGTCGAGGTCCTGGAGTGGGACGAACGCCCGTCGCTGTCGGCCGACGCGGCGCGCCCGCAGGTGCACCGCTCCGAGGCTGCCGCACCCGGCCGTCGCGTGACCGGTCTGCTCGCCGTGCACGGTCCCGACGAGGGCGTGAGCGTGCGCATCGAGCCGCCGCCCGGCTGGGACGCCGAGCTGTTCGAGGTCAGCTGGCTGGACGCGAACGAGGAGCGGATCGTCCGGGTTCGACCCCACATCCTCCATCCGATCGCCGGAGGCGGCGGACCGCTCCACGGGGGGCAGGGCCTGGTGCCGCTGGTCGGCTGGGTCCTCACCGTGCCAGAACATGCGCTCCCGTCGAC
>CALATR010000860.1 GCA_937891875.1 uncultured Pseudomonadota bacterium
ACTGGAGACTGGGGACCGGGCCTCCACTCCCCCGCCCGCACCCACGCGACGCCTCGGGAGACCTCGGCGCCCCGCCACTCCCCTCGCCGCAGCTACGCGACGCCTCGCAAGACCTCGGCGCCCCGCCACCCCCCTGGCCGCGGCTACGCGACGCCTCGCGAGTTCCTGCCGCGTCGCCACACCACCCACCGCACCCCCCACACCACCGCCGTCCCCAGCGCCAGCCACGGTGCCCACAGCACCGTCGCCTCCGACCCGATGCAGCCCAGCTCGTAGCGGCCCCAGTCGAAGGGCACGAGGAGATAGTAGCCGTGGCCATGGTGGTCCTGGAGCACGTCGAGGGCGAGGTGCAGGAGCACGCCGCCGCACAGCAGGGCGACCGCGGAGGCGCGCAGGCGCTCGGGGAGGAGCCAGGCGAGCAGCCCCGCCAGGAGCATGCCGCCGATCGGCTGGTGGGCGATGCCGAAGGGGATCGGGAACCAGTCCGGCACGTCCGCCGCACCCAGCCGCTCCAGCGCCTCCGCCGCCAGCCCGGGCGCGCGGCCCACGATGTCCGGCAGCGCCGTGCCGACCGAGAGCAGCACCGCCTGCCAGGGCTTCAGCGCCACCCCGGGGATGAGTGCGCTCGCAACGTGGGTGACCAGATCAGCCACGGGGCACCACCCGCAGGCCCGCGGTCGTGCGGCGCAGGGTGAACGCCGCCAGGACCAGCGCGCCCACCACCAGGATGCCCAGCTGGCCCAGGCGCCGCTTCCACGGACGTAGTGGATGGTCTTCCACGAACGCAGCTTGCAGGCCGTCTTCCGTGCGCACGCCGCCGACCGTGATCTCCTCGCCCAGCTCCAGCCCGGCGGTCGATCCGAGCACGTCGATCTGCCCCTCGACCCGGCCCACCTCGTAGCGATCGGGACCGTGGATGACGATCACCCGCTGCAGCGGCAGCACCAGCTCCTCGCCCACGCAGGGCACCGGCTCGCCGGGCTCGGGGTCCATGCAGCGCAGGTAGCTGCCGTCGTGGGTCAGACTGACCCACATCCAGAGGCCGACGTCGGCGGCGAGCAGCGCCACCAGCAGCGGCAGCACCCACACCCGTGCCCGGTCGCTGAACACCCCCATGCGCGGATCACTGCCCCTTGGACAGCGCCCGGGTGCCGTAGGTCTGCAGGAAGGCGTTCATGTCCATCGTGCGGAAGTCCATGCCCGAGCCCGCGGGCACGAAGACGATCCGCTTGCCCTTGAGCTTCTCCGCCACCTTGAGCTTGACCATGTTGCGGCCGCCGGTGCCGGACAGGGCCAGGGCGCGCTCGATGAGGGCGTCCGCCTCGGCGCGCTTCTCGATACGGATGGCCTCGGCCTGCTTCTTCTTCTCGTAGTAGAGCGCATCACCCTCGAGCCGACGCTTCTTCGCGTTGCCGTCGGACTCTGCGATGGCCTTCGCCACCTGACCGCGGACCTCCTCGATGTCGCGGCGCAGCTCCTCCTCGCTCGCCTTCTGCTCGCTGACGACCTGCTCGGCCTCCTGCTCGGCGACCTTCTTGTCGCGGATGGTCTGCTCGTAGGTCTGGTTGAACTGGTGCTCGCCCAGGAGGACCTGATCGACGATGATGCCCTCCTGATTGAGCACCTTGTTGAGCCGATCCCGGGCTTCATTCGCCATCTTGAAGCGACGACTGGCCTCGTAGTACTCCTCGGACGACAGTCGGTTGAGCACGTCGCGGACGACGGTCCGGGCGACCGGCCGCACGAGGTGATCCTCGACCTCGTCCGTGTCGCTGCCCACGAACTGCAGCACGTAGGGTGCCATCGTCGGGTCGACCGACCAGGAGATGGTGACGTCGACGATGATGTCGTTGCCGTCGACCGTCTTGAAGAACAGGCTGTCCTTGCTCGGCCGGTCGCCCTGGGTCGGATCGCCGACCATGGCCAGGTTCTGTACGGCCACGTCGAACGTGTTCCAGCGCGAGAGCGGCCGGAAGAAGAAGTAGACACCGCCCGGCGGGTAGACCTCCTTGGACACGCCGGAGCTGGCGAGCGGCGACAGCAGGACCGTGCGCACGCCCACCTCGGTGGTGTCGGTGGACGCGGTGCAGCCGGTCAGTGCGATCGCGGCGGAAGCGAGAAGAATCGAGGTCAGACGTCGCATCTCACCACCCCTGCAGCATCTTGTCGAGGTCGAGCGGGCTGTAGCCGTTCGCACCGGTGGTCGAGACCACGATGATCTCGGTCCCTTCGAGGGTCTCGGCCATCTCGAGGCCGACCAGGTTGCTCGCGCCGGCCTTCTCCAGCGCGCCCCGGATCCAGCGGTCGCCGTCGGCCTCGGCCAGGGCGACCTCCTTGTTCCCCGCCGCCACCTGGGACCGGTAGTAGGTGTCGGCATCGGCGCGTATGGTCCGGATCTTGTTCTGCCCCTCCTGCTTGATGACCGCGATCTGGGCCCGAAGCTTGGCCAGCGCCTCCTCCTTCGCCGCCTTGCGGATCTCGCGCTGCTTCTCCGCCTGGTTCTTGAACAGGCGCTGGTCCTCGACCTTGCGCGACTCGATGATCCCCTGGAAGCGGTCGTCGTAGCGGTAGGACCGCACGAGGACAGCCCAGACCTGGATGCCCCAGGTGTCGAGGTCGGCGGAGAGGTCCTGGCGCACCTTCTCGCCCGCCGCCATGCGCACGTGGTCGTTGAAGAAGTCCTCCGCCACGAGCTTGCCGAGGATCTCCCGCAGGATCTTGTCGCTGCGCTTGGCGACGATCTTGTCCTCGTAGGCGCGGCCGAAGCCGACCTTGGTGACCACCTTGTAGGGGTCGCTGACCCGGTAGAGGATGGTGATGTCGACGCTGACGTTGTAGCCGTCCGACGTCTGGATGGAGATCGAGGGACGGGCGCCGTCGGAGTAGCCCTGCTCGCTGGAGTTGAACTCGAGCTTCTGCATGTCCCGCGGGAAGAGGTGCAGGCGCTCGTAGCCGGGCACGACCAGGTGCAGGCCTGGGCCGTAGACCCGCTCCTGCACGCCCTTGCCGGGCCCGAAGTAGACCTGTCGGATGGCGGCCTCGTTGGGGCCGACCTCCTGGGTGAAGCCCCACCAGGCCACGGCGAGCAGCGCGATGACTGCGCCCACCGCGACACCGACGGCGGGCAGCCATGGTCGGTTGCCGAGCTTCAGGCGCTTGAAGTCGATGACATCGCCCATCGGTGGGCCTCCGGAACGAGAGATGTGGAGCCACTGTACAGTGAATGGGCGTGCTGCGGCCGATCCGCCGTCCGCGGACGCGGCTCAGCTCTCCTTCTGCCCGTGCTGCCCGGCGGCCGCGCGACGAGCCCGCTCGAGCTCCTCCGCCTCCCCTTCGCGCAGTGACTCCACCGGCCCGGCGTCGTAGTCGCCGGCCCGATCCTGGATGTTGCTGACGTCGGAGAGCAGGCTCACCAGGTCGCCGCGGTAGCGTCGCCGGGCGGCCCAGCCGAGGAGGTCGGGAACGAACATACCGAGGATCAAGGGGATCATCGGAGCGATCTTCATCCCCCAGGGACCGGGGGCACGGAGCAGCAGCGCGCCGATCGCGACCACCACGACGAAGAGGATGACCCGACCGACCGGGCCGTAGAGCACGCCCATGCCGTAGCCGTTCTCCTCGCGCGCGGTCATGGCCGTGGCGAGGCGGGTGTAGCGAGGCAGGAAGGTCTCGAGGATCTCCTGGCGCAGGAAGGCGGCGTGGCGCTGCGGACGGTCGACGAAGCCGTCGGCGGAGTACTCGCTGATCGCGTTCTCGACGACCTCCTCGGCGATTCGCGCGAACGTCTTCGCCGCACCGTCGGGATCGCCGGCGTAGGTGCGGCGGGTGCTCTCGAGGCGCTCTGTCA
>CALATR010000861.1 GCA_937891875.1 uncultured Pseudomonadota bacterium
ACCTCTCACGTCCTGACCCCGTGAGTCCAACGTAGCATCCGCAACCCACGCCTCCCGCCACGAGTGCCTCCTCCACGCTGAGCCGTCCTCTTCTTGATCGGCAGAGAGGACGAGCACCGCTCCGTTGCCGAGCCGGTCGCGCTCGTCGCGCCGCCTACGGCATGCTCTGGACGATGAGCATCGAGTCCGACGACGAGGAAGAGCCATGAAGCTGACTCAGGTCGACCTCCTACGCCTCGATCCCGCCGCCAGGACCCGCCTCTTCGACGAGATGCAGGTGGTGGCAACCCAGCGCATGCCGAGCTCGCCGCGGGACTACTTCGATCGGGGCTTCGCCAGCTCGGACCTCCGCTTCAGCCGAGCGGGACTGCTCCGTGACGCGTCGGGCCAGCTCGTCGGCATGCAGCTGATCAGCGCGCGGGATCTGCAGCTGGAGGGACAGCGGCTCACGGTGGTCCGCAGCGGGGCGGCCAAGGCCCTGCACCTCGAGGGTACCCCCAAGGTGTTCGACGCGTTCGCCGTGCGCGAGCTGGTCGGCATCGCGGTGCGCAGCTGGGCCCGACGGCGCAGTCCCTGGCTGGTGGCCACGTCGAACAACCCGGTGACCTACCTGCGCATGGCCCGCTACTTCTCGCGCATGGTGCCGCCGCCCGCGCCCGGACGCCCGCCCGATCCTACCGACGACCGGGTCTACCGGGCACTCGCTGCCGAGATCGGCATCACGCTGGACCACGACTTTCCGTTCGCCTGCTCCTCGCAGCCGCCGATCCCGCTCACCGAGGAGGAACGCGCCAGCTGGGCCGCCCGTCCCGAGCCCGCCATCGCGAGGCTCGTCGCCGAGTGCCCCCGGTTCGGCATCGACCAGGTGCTGGTCTTCGGAGTGCCCCTGTCGCCGCGCGCAGTCGCAGGCATGGTCGCCGGCGTGCTGGGGCGCTGACCGTCACTCGTCCGCGAAGTCGGCGTCGGCGTTCGTCAGCAGCCCGTCCGTGAACAGCGCGGCGATCCCCTCGGCCGGGCCGACGACCACGGTGACCACCTGATCACCCGTGTAGACGACGCCTTGGCCGAGGCCGCCGCCGCGCAGGTCCAGCACGCCCTGGAAGAGGACCTGGACGCCCTGCAGGTCGTACCAGTCGCCGCCGTTCTCGGCGGGGGTGGTGAGGCGCTTGCCGGCGGTCCAGGCGTGCAGGACGTAGGGCTCCGCAACCCGTGAGCTCGATGGCGGGACCTCGTCGAAGCACACCTCGGACGCAGGGATCCCGGCGATCCGCGCCAGGTCGCGGAGGAAGTCGTCGTGGCGGTTGGGGAAGCGTCCGGTCTCGAGGTCCTCGCTGTGGACACGTCCCCAGGCGTGGAGCACCTCCTCGGCGGTCACCGCCAGGCGCGCATCCGCGGCGTCCTGCAGGTCCTTGCGCGGGGTGAAGCCCAGGGCGCGGAGGTGGTCGACCAGCGCCCGCCGGCTCTCGAACCTCGACAGTGCGGCGATGAGGGCGCGCTCCAGCGGATCCTGTGGGGTCCGTCCCGTCCACGCGGCACGGGCGCGCCCCCAGTCGACCTCGGCGAGGAAGGTCGCGCTGTACAGCGCCAGCGGGAAGTCCGCCGTCTGCGCGAGGGCGGCGGCGCGGTCGACGATGACCTGCCGCTCACCGGGGTGGGCGTCGAGCCACTCGTGTCCCCGGCGCGCGTCCAGCACCTCGTCGAGGTCTGTCGGCAGCGGGAAGTCCGGCATCGCCTGCGTGGGATCGAGGCTGCCCCCTGGCCCGGTCCAGCGCCGCACGGCCTCATCCGGCACGCCGGGCTGGGCGAATCTGGCTGCGGGCAGCTTCAGGCCGCACTCGGCGGCCAGCATCCACAGCGCGTCCTGGTGGGCTGGCGTCGAGGCGCGCTCGATACGATCGAGGATGGACCCGCAGTACCGAGGCGTCCAGGAGTCCATCAGCGCCGAGACCCACGCCCGCCCCATCTCGACGCCGGACAGCCCCTGGGCCGCACCCGAGCGAATCGCCGCTTCGAACGGCTGTTCTGCGGAGGGGTCACCGACGTGGACCCCCCACAGGGCGTGGCTCCGCGCCCAGCGATCGGACGCGATCCCGTCCGGTACGGCGGGCCAGGGGGCGGTGAACCGCGCCGGCATGGCCTCGTCGACGATGGACAGCTTCCCCATGGGCGGCACCTCCGGTTCGGGCCGAGCTTCTGCTCCAGGCGGGACCTTCTCGACCGGGGGCGCCTCCGGCACGACCTCCTTCGTGCAGCCAGTCAGCACCGCGAGCAGGATCAGTCCGCGCATCATCTACTCCCCCATCCCGCGAAGCACGCGCTCTTCCGCCGCCTTTCCGCGCCGCATCGCCTCCGCGCCCTGCTCGGTGAGCACGAGCCTCTGGTCGATGACCGCCGCCACCGCGGCCTCGGGGCCGACGAAGACGATGGCGGTCTGATCGCCGGTGTAGGCGAGCGCCAGGTCCAGATCGACGCCCTGCTGGGCGACCACGCCGGAGAACAGCTCCCCCACCGCCTCGAGGTCGTACCAGTCGCCGAGGTTCTCCGCGCCCACGGACAGGCGCTTGCCCTCCGTCCAGGCGTGCAGGAGGTACGGCCCCTCCATGGTGTCGGGCGAAGGCGCGGTCTCGTCGTAGCGCACCGGCTTCAGGACCGGCTCGCCGAGGGCGGAGAGGTCCCGCAGCAGGCTGTCGTGCTGGTTGGGGAACATGTCGGTCTCGACGTCGAAGGCGTGCACCCGGCCCCACGCCTGCAGCACGTCCAGCGCCGTCGTGGGCGGGGTCTCGAAGGGCCGGCCCTCGCGGTCGGGGCGCGGGCTGAAGCCGAGGGATCGCAGGTGGGCGACCAGGTCCTCGGGCGACTCGAAGCGCTTCAGCGCCGTCGCCAGGTCCATCTCCCACGCCTCGACCGGCTCGCGCTCCGCCCACGCCGCCCGCGCGCGAGACCAGTCCAGCTCCGCCAGGGTCCGGGTGCAGCTCAGCCGCTCTCCGTACACATCGGACCGCGCGCAGGCCTCGAGCCGTCCCAGGGCCTCCGCCCGGTGCTCCGGGTGGGCGCGCAGCCAGTCCGCGCTCAGATCCTGGCCCGCGGCCTGCTCGAACGGCGTCATCAGCTGCGGCGTGCCGAGGGGCGCGCGGGGCTCCAGGCTGGACCCCACCCCGGCTGGGACCTCGCGCCGCAGCTCGGCGATCCGTGCCTTCAAGGCAGGATCCTGCGCCTCGCCCAGCTTCCAGGCCGCCGAGCGCAGCTCCTGCTCCGACGCGGTCTTCAGGTTGCGCCGCACCACGACCAGCAGGTGCGCGTACACGGAGTCCGGCACGTCAGGCACGTAGCTGTCGGTCCACGCGAACACCGCCTCGTCGGGAACGCCCTCGTGGACGAGCTGCTCCGGTGGCAGGCGCCCCCCGCAGCGGGCGGCCATCGCCCAGAGCACCCGCGCGTGGGCCGTGCTGGGCGCCGCGTCGATCCGCGTGAGCACGTCGTCGCAGAAGCGCGGATCGGAGCACCAGCGCACCGTGTCGGACCACCCTCGGGCGACGTCAGCAATGGGGGCGCCTTGCTGCACTGCGGCCGAGACAGAGGCTTGCAGGCGTGATTCCGCCGAGGTCTCACCCAGACACAGCCGGTGGATCGCGTCCTCGCGGGCCCAGACGTCGGACCGGTCGGTCGGGCTGGCCGGCCACGGGGCGTCGAAGCGGGCAGGCAGGGCCTCGTCGACCATCACCCGCTCGCGGGGCGGGGCGGTGAGGGCGCGCACGGCGGTCGCCTCCGGGTCCGCGGCGGGCGGGACGGGAGCGGGCGGGGCCGTGGTGCAGCCGACCAGCAGCGCCCAGGCCGTCAGCATCCTCATGGTGACCCGCCGGGCATGAACAGCACCACCATCATCCGCATCCGCCCCCCCCTACACGGTCTGGCTGAACCTCGGCCCCTCGGGCGCGGGCTTCTTCAAGTAGGCGTCGAACACCATGGCGACGTTGCGCACCAGGAGCCGATGGCTGTCAGGCACGCGGAAGCCGGCGTCGGACCACTGTATCAGCCCCTCCTCCGCCATGGGCTGCAGCGCGTGCAGCTCGTCCTTCAGGTGCTCCCGGAGGTCCAGGCCGTAGCGGGCGCCCAGCGCGTCCAGGTCCAGCGCCAGGTTGCACATCAGCTCTTCGATCAGGTCGGATCGAAGCCGATCCTCGTCGGTGAGCAGGATGCCGCGCTCCAGCAGGGGCTCGCCCTTCTCGACCGAGCGCCACCATGCTGCCAGCTTGCTCTTCTGCTGGGCGAAGCGCGCCGGCCCGGCCGCGGTCTTGGGGAGCTCGGAGATGGAGCTGGGTCCGAGGCCGATCATCGGGGCGTGCGGGCGATCGGTGTAGCCCATGAAGTCGCGGCGCAGGGTGCCCTGCCCGAGCGCGACGGCCAGCGCGTCGTCGGCGCGGGCGAAGTGATCGAGGCCGATCGGCACGTAGCCAGCTTCCTCGAGCAGCTCCTGGGCGGCGAGGAACAGGGCGGCGCGGTCGACCGGGCCGGGCAGGGCGGACTCGTCGAGGGCGCGCTGGTGGCGCTTGAGCCAGGGCACGTGGGCGTAGCCGAACAGCGCCAGGCGGTCGGGGGTCATCTGCAGGATCCGCCGCACCGTGCCCACGAAGCGGTCCATGGTCTGGTGGGGCAGCCCGTACATCAGGTCGAGGTTGAGGCCGCGCATGCCCAGGGTGCGGGCGCGGGTGACCAGCTCCTCGATGCGCTCGGTGTGTTGGGGGCGGTTGACCCCGTGCAGCACGACCGGATCGAGGGACTGCACCCCCAGCGAGATCCGAGTCACGCCCAGGTCGGCCAGCGTCTGCAGGTGCGCGTCGGTGGTGACGTCGGGATCGGCCTCGACCCCCAGCTCGGCGCCGTCGGCGGGGGTGAAGCGGGCGAAGAGCAGGCCGAACAGGCGCTCCAGCTGGGTGGGGGTGAGCCAGGTGGGCGTGCCTCCGCCCAGGTGCAGCCGGACCAGGGGCAGCGGCTGATCAGGCAGGGGGAAGCTGTCCAGCTGGGCCGCGATGGCGTCCAGGAAGCGATCGCCGACGTCCTGGCGCCGGGCGACCACCATGTTGCAGCCACAGAAGGTGCACTGCTCCCGGCAGAAGGGCACGTGCACGTAGACGCTGACGGGCCCGTCGAGGGCGCCGACCGCGTCCAGCAGCAGGCTGTCCGGCGGGTCGTCCTGCCACACCGGCACGGTCGGGTAGCTGGTGTAGCGGGGCCCGGGTCGGGCGTGGCGGACGAGCAGATCGGGGGTGAGCATGGCCAGCCCATATCGTGCGCTCCGGCCTACTGCCCGACCAGCTCCGAAGCCGCGCGGCGCACGTTCCGATCGGGATCGGACTGAAGGCCCTTCGCGGCGTTCACCGCGGCGTTCCGGTCGATCCGCTCCAGGGCGCGCAGGGCGGTGAAGCGCACCTTCGCGTCCCGGTCGGACAGGCGGGCCTGCACGACGGCCTGCTGGGCGACGACCTTGTGGTAGCCGAGGGCGCGCACGGCCAGGCGGCGGACCTCCGGGCTCGAGTCGGACGCGGCGCGGGCCAGCGCACCGGCGTGGTCGGCGGCGTCGGTGCGTGCACCCAGGAGCGCCACGGCGATCGCCCGGTTGTTCGCGTCCGGATCCGCGGTCGCCTCGGCCAGGGCAAAGCCGGCGTCGCGCCCGGTGTTGCGGGACAGACCTGCCAGCACGGCCCCGCGCAGGCCGGGATCATCGGAGGTCAGCAGGGGCTGGGCCAGGGAGAGATCGTCCTGCAGGAGGCTCGCTCCGGCCCGGGCGTGGGCCAGCCGGGCGTCGTGCTCGAGGTCGCCGCTCACCGCGAGGTCGAGGTGCACCGGTGCGACGCGGGGATCCGGTGTGCCTGCGCCGAGTCGGCTGCCGCCCGCGCGGGTGGTCATGACCGGAAGGTCCGCCGCCTGCCGGGCCAGCTCGGGCGCGTCGGCCCACACCTGCTCGGCGGCCGCATGCAGCGCCCGGGCGTCCACGTCGGGGCGCACCGGGTCCGCGGCCAGGGCGGGACAAGCCAGGAAGAACGCGAGAACCAGGGGAATCGTGCGCATCATTGTCCCAGCTCCTCGGCCAGCCACGCGTCGACGTCGATGGTGGAGAGCGCCGGCTTGCGGCGCTGGTTGGTGGCGCAGTGAACCTCGCCCAGGCCCATGTGGTAGACGAACCAGTCGTCGACGAAGACCAGCTCGACCGAGTCGGGCAGGAGCTCCCGCCAGGCCTGCACGAAGACGTCGTCGTCCTGGGACTCGCCCTGGGAGCGCACGAAGGGGTCGGCCATCAGCGCCTTGCCGCCGGTGCCGTCCTCGTTGGTGATCATGAGCAGGTTGACCATGCCCGGCACCACCGCGGCCGCGCCGCAGACGCCGAAGTCCGGGTCGACGACCTCCTCGAAGAAGCTCGGCACCCGGATGATCTCCTCCTCGGTGAGCCCGATCTCCGCCTTGAAGACCTCCAGCGCCGGGTCGATGTGGTCCCGCTGCATGTCCTCGTTGTAGGCGATCAACGCCGCGTCGTTGACGTAGCTGCCGACGGTCGGGCGGTTGTGGCCGTTGTAGCCCTGCAGGGTGTGGCGCATCAGCGGCGTGTCGTCGCCGCGCTTGCGCAACGTCGCCAGGCCCAGCGCCGTGTCGGCGATGAGGAAGCGGAAGCCGCGCGGGGCCGTGGGATCGGGGACGAAGCTGGTGAACTCGTCGATGTGACCGACGCAGAGCCAGCTGGTGTCCACGTGGAAGGGCGGCTGGGCGCCGAGGCCCTCGAGGTAGTCACGCACGTCGGGGCTGGGTCCGAGGTCGGAGAAGCCCCCCGTCTCGCCGTTCCAGCCGTAGTAGATGCGCCCGAGCGGGTAGTCGACGCCGTCCACCGTCACCGGCGGGCTGACCTCGAGGTTGCCGAACGCGTCGTAGGTGCTGGGCACGCTGCCCGAACCGTGGGTCTCGACCCAGGCGTTGGCGCCGGCGAGGGTCTCCGGGAACGGGTCCAGGCCGCCCCAGCCGTTGCCGTCGCGGATGCTGTCGAGCAGGAGGTTGCTGCGGGCGTCCGGACCCCACACGCCGAGGTGCTCGACCTCGTCCTGCATCCACGGATCGTCGCCGTACTGGGGCCCGGGCAAGACGGTCATCATGTCGCCCAGCGAGTCCGTCAGCGAGGCGACCATCGCGTCGTTGTTGCTCCGCCCGCCGAAGTTCAGGGTGAGGACCCACGCCTGCTCGGTCTCGAGGAGGTGATGCCCCAAGGTGGGCGGAGAACCCATGATCTGGAGGGTGGCCGTCTCCTCCTTCTTGTCGTCGGTGAGGACCAGGGTCCCCAGCGGTCCCCAGGTCACAGCCTCGATCTGCACCTCGATGGTGTCGTCCTTGCCGCGCTCCGGCAGGGCCCAGGTGGCGGGAGCGCCCGCGCCGAGCACGACGCGGCCCTCGTGGTAGACGCGGATCACGTTCGGCTCGCCGACCAGGGACAGGGTCGTGCCGCGCGCCTTGTTGGAGAGCAGGACGGTGGTGCGGTCGTCGTCGCCCTCGGTGCCGGGCGACAGCCAGTCCGCTTCGCCGTCGCCATCGTCATCGTCCAGGTTGGGGACGACCAGTGCGTAGGGCGCGTCGTCCGCGCCGGAGGCCCATTGGGCTTGCACGTCGGCGCCACCGCAGCCGACGAGCGCCAACAGACCGAGTCCTTGCATGCCTCGGTTCATACGCTTGTCTCCTCGTCCCCCCTGCTAACGCGTCAGATCCGGGTCGCGCCTCGATGGACGCAACATCGGCCCGCCGCCGAACGAGAGGGAGAAGACCGCGGGCCCCTCGCTGTACAGGTGCACCTGGCCGAGCGCGTGCAAAGTGATCGGATGCACCATGAGCGAGATCCCGGCGCTGGCACGGAGGACGCCGGCCATCGGGACCGCGCGCACCCGCCAGCGATCCGAGGGAGGCAGGCGGCCGTTGACGAAGGCCACGCCCACGCCGACGCCGCCGACCAGCTTCACCGGACCGGGGGTGCCGCCCTGCAGGCCCATCGTGATCCCCGCCGCCTCGCGCTTGGCCGGACTCTCCCACTCACCGGGGACGTCGACCGCGATGGTCTGCATGAAGATCCGCGTCGTGTAGGCCAGGTTCTGGGTCGGCCACCACTCCCACTGCAGGCCGAGGCCGCCCGCACCCAGGTCCCGGTCCTTGTAGCGGCCGGGGGCGACGTCCAGGCGGACGGCGTGGGCCCAGGCGGCATACCAGTCGAGCATGTCGCCCGGAGCGTCCTCCTTGGCGACCGCAGCCTCGGCGGGCGGGTCGGTCAGCTCGGGGGTTCCGTCGTCGGCGGCGATGGCGGTGAGGGGGACCAGGGCGCACAGCACGGCAGCTCCGATCGCCCTGCTTGCGCGCTGCATCCCGCCTCCTGGAAGTCTCCCAGGCTAGCGCCCGATTCTGCGACCCGCGATCCCGATCCGATCCGTCGACATCGCCATGACGATCCGCGCTACACGCCCACTGCCGACCGCACCCGCGACAGCGCTCCCCGCGCCCGCCCCCGCGCATCCCGGGCCACGCCCTGCAGCAGGTCGAGGTAGCGCCGCGCGAGCACCTTGCGATCGTAGTTGGACGCGACGAAGTCCCGCCCCGAACGCCCCATCTCACGACGCCGATCCGGATCCGCGGCGAGCTCCCGGACAGCGGCTGCCATGGCCGCCGCGTCCTCGGGAGGCACGACGAGACCCGCGCCGCTCGCTCGCACGATGTCCTCGGCCTGACCGGCCACGCCCAGCACCAGCGGGGTCTCCATCGCCCAGATCTCGAACATCTTCGACGGGATGACCGTGCGGAACAGCGGCAGGTCCCGCAGGGGCACCAGCGCGATGTCGGTCATCGCGTAGATCTCGGGCATGGCCTGGGCGGGCTGACCGGGCAGGAAGGTGACGTTGGCGAGGTCCCGCCCCAGCTCGACCAGGGCCTGCTTGCGCGCCCCCTCGCCGACCAGGACGAAGTGCACCTCGGGCGCGAGCTTCGCCGCCTCGAGCACGGTCTCGAGCCCATGGGAGAGCCCGTGGGTGCCCGCATAGACGGCGAGCGGCACGTCCGTGGGCAGGCCGAAGCGCTGCTTGACCGCCGTCGCGTCGAGGTCGGGGTCGAAGCGGTCCAGGCTCACGCCGTTGGTGATGACCGGCACGTCCACGGCCCGCCCGCCGGTCGCCCGGGCGATGGCCTCCTGAAACGACGGGGAGACGACGACCACCAGCTCCGACTCCCGGTACAGCCAGCGCTCCACCTGCTCCAGGACCTTGATGACCGGGTGGTTGCGGGGCATCGCGCCGACCTCCCACACGCTGGCCGGCCACAGGTCGCGGATCTCGCTGACCAGGGGCACGCCGCGCTGACGGGCGATCGCCGCTCCAGCCAGTGCGGTGAGGAACTGGGGGGAGGTCGCGACCAGCACGTCGGGGTCGGGAATGCCGCGCTGGCCCAGCAGGACGGCGGACGCGGCGAAGCTCCCGTAGGCCGCCGATCGCCGCACGGTGCCCGAGTTGGGGGTGGCGTAGATCCAGGTCCGGTGCACGTGCACGCCGTCGATGAGCTCGCGCTTGACGAGGCGACCGCGGTACTCGGGTGGGATGACGCCGGTCGGGTGGTTGGGCAGGCCGCACAGCACGTGCACCTCGTGCCCCTCCGCCGCCCAGGACGTGCACAGCTCGCGCACCCGGGTGGCACACGCGCCCAGATCAGGCGGGTAGTGCGCAGAGACGAAGAGGATGCGCACGGGCGCTTACGACTCGACCAGCCGAGGTCCGAGGGTCACCACGCTCTGCTCCACCGCCAGCTGCAGGAGGCGGTCGCGCACGGTCAGCGCGAGCAGGTGGTAGCCAGCGGCCTCGGGCACCTGGAGCTGATCGGGCTCGCAGTGCCAGGAAAAGGAGATTCGACCGACAATCTCGGCCTTCTCGAGCGACCAGCGCAGGTCGTACTCGAGCTTCTGCACCGCCTGCGCGGGTGCCGGGGTCTGCCCGCTGACGAGCCGGCCGGTGACGTCGGTGTTCTCGCGCTCCCAGTCGAGCTCCACCGACTGCAGGCGCGGGCCGCCGGACAGGGCGGCGTGCAGGGTGATCTCGTCCAGACGGGCGTCCTGACCCAGCTGTTCGATGGCGGTCAGGACCTGCTCCGAGCTGCTGGCGAGGCGGACGCGCTCGACCGTGCTCTCGATGACCTGGAGGTGGCGCAGGCCGCGGGTCTGGCGCATGAGACCGTACTTGACGGTCTGGTTGATGGTCCGCAGCGAGAGCAGGCCCATCAGGCGGGCAAAGACGATGACCGCGACCAGGAAGACGCCGAGGATGACCGCACCGACCATGCCGTTGGCGTAGACGAGGGACAGGGCCAGCACGGTGAAGCCGATGGACACGGCGTACATGACCAGCACGACCTGCTTGTGGGTCAGCCCCAGGTCGAGCAGGCGGTGGTGCACGTGGCCGCGGTCGGCGCTGAAGATGCCGCGGCCGCCCAGGAAGCGGCGCAGGATGGCGACGCCGGTGTCGAAGAGCGGCAGACCCAGCGCCAGGATCGGGATCATCAGGGCGACGATGGTCGACGACTTGCTGCTGCCCCAGATCGCCGTGGTTGCCAGGATGAAGCCCAGGAACAGCGAGCCCGAGTCCCCCATGAAGATGGACGCCGGGTTGAAGTTGTAGCGGAGGAACCCGATCAGCGAGCCGGCGAGCGCCGCCGACGTCAGCGACAGGATGATCTGTCCGCGGAGCAGCCCGAGGATGAACAGGGTGACGACCGCGAACAGCGCGATGCCGCCGGCCAGTCCGTCGAGCCCGTCGATGAGGTTGATGGCGTTCATGACGCCGACGATCCAGATGACCGTCACCGGCATCGCGAACACGCCCAGCTGGAGGTTCCAGCCGAACGGCGTCGCCACCTGCCCGATCTCGAAGCCCATGTAGTAGACGCCCACGGCGATGGCGACCTGGGCGAGCAGCTTGAACTTGGCCGGCAGGTTGAGCAGGTCGTCCGCCAGGCCGAGGGCCACCACGAGCGCGCTGCCGCCGACCAGGCCCCACACCCGCCACTCGTCGCCGAGGTACGCGGCCGAGACGTCGTTGTCGACGAACAGCAGCGCGGCGACAGGCAGGAAGAACGCGATGACGATCGCGACGCCGCCCAGCCGGGGGATCGGCCGATCGTGCACCTTGCGGGCCTCGGATCCGTCGTCGACCAGGCCGAAGCGGAACGCGGACCACCGCACCACCGGCGTCAGGGCCAGCGCGGCGAGCAGGGAGATGCAGAATGCGACCAGATAAGTGAGCATGCTCGGTTCCGGCTCAGGCAACACCGTGGGCGGTCCAGACATTCGGTCGTCGCGGGACGATCTTGAGGCGACCTGGACCTCGGGCGGGGCCTGCGGGCAAATCGGGTATCCGAGGGACGCGGCATGCGCTCCCCCGCTCTCCTGGCGTTGTCGTGGCACACCCCCCGGCTTCACCGTATGCTCGGGGCTCGACGAGGAGCCCGTGCACGACCTTCAGCTCAATGACGTCGATCTGGTGCTGGTCGTCCCCCCGCTCGCCCACCTCACCTGGCCCGCGCTGGGCGTGCACCTGCTCCAGGCCATCGCCCGTGAGCGCGGCGTGCGCACCCGGGTCGTCTACCTCTCGGTCCTGCTCGCTCGCCGGATCGGTGCCCTGCACTACGCCGCCCTCGCCAACGCCCCGACCGACTGGATGCTCGGCGAGCGGCTGCTGGGCTGGCGCGCGTGGGACGGCCTGCCCCCCGAGCGGGTGGCCGAAGGACTCCCGCTGGACGATCGGCGCGTCGGCGGCGGAGCCATCGAGTACCTGGACCACATGACCGACGGCACCGGACACGTGCCAGTGGCGTGGGGGGATCGCTACGTCGCGTCCGAGCTGGTGGCGGCGGCGCGGGCCGCGGGCGAAGTGGTCGATGCCCTGGCGGACGCCATCGTGGCCGCGGGCGTGCCCATGGTCGGCGCCACGACCTCCTTCGACCAGACCGCGCCCGCTATTGCGCTCTTGTCGGCGATCAAGGCACGTGATCCGGCGATTCGCACCCTGCTGGGTGGAGCCAACTGCGAGGCCCCGATGGGCCCGGCGATCGCCGCGCTGACCGACGCGGTCGACCACGTCTTCTGCGGCGAGTCCGATCTCACCTTCGGCGCCTTCCTCGACGACCCCGAGGGTGCCCCCCGGATCATCGAGGGTGCACCCGTCACCGACCTCGACGCCGCCCCCGGACCCCGGTTCGACGACTACCTGGACCAGCTGCGGGCCTTC
>CALATR010000862.1 GCA_937891875.1 uncultured Pseudomonadota bacterium
CGCGGGCCTCGGCACTCCCCTGCTGCAGCGCTGCGCCCATGCCGAAGAGCAGGCTGAAGAGCACCAGGAACTTGGTCTCGAACAGGAGCTTGACCGGAACCCACGCCGCGATGTCCCACGCGTCCGTGGGGTCGGGCAGCCCGGACGCGGCCAGCGGCAGGGTCAGCGCAGGCAGGTTCACGACGAGGATCCCGAGCAGTGCGATCCCGCGCACGGCGTCCAGGGCGGGCAGGCGGCGAGCAGCAGACACGTCGACCTCCAGGTGCTGACATGGTGTCAGGTAATCCTGTTAGTCGACAGGGTGTCAGGAAAAGTGTGTCACCGATTGTCTGTGTTGAATGGAGCTGCCTCGGTGCTCGCTCCGAGGGCTCTCGCTGGCGTGCGGCAGCGGATGCTGCGGCTCAGCTTGTCGTGGCGGGTACTCTCGCTGGCGTGCGGCAGCGGGCGCCGCGGCTCAGCTTGTCGTGGCGGGGCGGTCTCTGGTCCCTGGTCTCTGGGGCCTGGCGCGAGCGGGGGGCGCTCACCCACGTCGGCGGCACTTCGCGGTAGGGGGTCTGATCCGCCGCACCCGCCGATGAGGCGAGCACGACCGAGAGGGTCCCTCCGGGAGTGTGGAGGCGGAGAACCGCAAGTTTCCGTCTGCATGTCCCGCTGGAAGAGGGCCCCAGAGACCAGAGACCAGAGACCGCCCCTCCACTCCCTTGCCCGCGGCACCGCGACCTGCGCCAGCGGCACACCGGCCCGCCACTCCCCTGCCCGCACCCACGCAACGCTCTCTCTCGGATCCGCCGCTCCATCGCCGCAGATCCCGAGCCTCCGGACCGTCGTCCCCCCGCGCCTCAGACGCTCTTCAGCGAGCCCGCGTAGAAGCTGTCCAGGATGTTCTGGTACTTCTGCTCGACCGCCTTGCGCTTCACCTTCAGCGACGCCGTCAGCTCGCCCGTCTCCACCGTGAACGGCTCCGGGACGATCTCGAACTTCTTGATCGTGGCGTAGCTGGGCATCTCCTTGTTCACCGCGGTGAACGCCTCGTCCACCATCTGCACGACCTCCGGCAGCTTGCCGAGATCGGCGATCGAGGTGCCTTCCTTGCCGTGGTCGCGGGCCCAGGCCGCCATGCTGTCGGCGTCGAGCGTGACCAGCGCCGAGCAGAAGTTGCGGGCGTTGCCGTGGACCAGCACGTGCTCCAGGTAGGGGCACTCCGCCTTGACCTTGCCCTCGATCTCCTGGGGCGCGACGTACTTGCCGCCCGAGGTCTTGATCAGGTCCTTGATGCGGTCCGTGATCTTCAGGAAGCCCTGAGCGTCGAGCTCGCCGACGTCACCCGTGTGCAGCCAGCCGTCCTCGTCCAGGGTCTCGGCGGACTTCTCCGGCATGCGGTGGTAGCCGCGCATGATGCTGCGGCCGCGCATGAGGATCTCGCCGTTGTCCGGGTTGATCTTGATCTCCACGCCGGGGAGCGCCGGGCCGACCGTGCCGAACTTGAAGCTGTTCGGCAGGTTGACGAAGGAGGCGGCGCTGGACTCGGTGAGGCCGTAGCCTTCGAGGATCAGCACGTTCGAGGCGTGGAAGAACTCGGCCATCTCCCGGGACAGCGGCGCCGAGCCCGAGATGAAGAAGCGCACCCGGCCTCCGAAGCGATCGCGGAGCTTCGAGAACACCAGCTTGTCGGCGATGCTGTTCTGCAGGGCCAGGAAGCCCGACGGCTCCTTGCCCTCCTGGCGCAGCTTGCTGACCTGGCGACCGATGCCCAGCGCCCAGCGGAAGATCTTGAGCTTGAGCCCCCCGGACTCCTCCGCCATGGTCACGACGCGGTTGTAGACCTTCTCGAAGATCCGCGGCGCGGCGGCCATGAACGTGGGGCGGATGACGCCCAGGTTGTCGACGATCTTGGGGATGCGGCCGTCGACCGCGGTGGTGAAGCCGATCTGCAGACAGGCGACCTCGAGGACCTTGCCGAAGCTGTGGGACAGCGGCAGCCACAGAAACTGGATGTCGTCCTCGCGGAAGACGCCGACCTCCTCCATGGCCTCGCCCTCGAAGACCCAGCAGTCGTGGAGCAGCTCGACGCCCTTGGGCACACCGGTGGTGCCCGAGGTGTAGATGAGGGTCGCGAGGCGGTCCAGGGTGATGGCGTCGATGACGCGCTTGAACCCCTCGGGATCCTCGGCGTCGGCGGCAGCCCCCTTCTCCAGCAGCTGGTCCCAGGTGATGACCCAGCCCTCGTCCGCGGCCTTGCCGTCGAACACGACCACGTGCTTCAGGTTGGGCAGCTTGTCCCGGACCTCACGGATCTTCGCCACCTGGTCGTCATCGTCGGCGAACAGGACCCGCGTGTCCGAGTTCTCCAGGATGTAGGCGCACTCCTCGGGGGTGTTGCTCGGGTAGACCGTCGTGGTCGCGCCACCCGCGCACAGGATGCCGAGGTCGGCCAGGATCCAGTGGATGGTGGTGATGCCGATGATGCCGCAGCGCTGCTCGTCCTCGAGTCCCAGCGCCCGCAGACCACAGGCGACCTTGCGGACCTGCTCCAGGGTCTGGCTCCAGGTGAGCTTCTGCCATTGTTCCTGCTTGTCGGGGAAGGTGAAGGCGACGCGATCGGGCGTCTGCTCGACACGATGGAGCAGGAGGGCGGGGACGGAGGCGTGCTTCACGGTCATGGACATCCTCGACGGGCTGGGGGCCACGGTTACCACAACGTGACGGGCCCGTCACGCCGCAACGCCGGACGCACCGTGACCTCCCGTGACCACCCCCCGTGACATGCTCCCGCCACGGAGGCGCGATGGACCGTGCTGGCTGGCTGCTGCTGCTGATCCTCACCCCGGTGGGCGCGCTCGCCGGGACCGAGGACGGGGGTGAGCCGTCCCAGCAGCAGCCGGACGGGGATCGTCCGCGCCTCGATGCCCAGCCGACCCGCATCCCGTACCGGTCCATCGTCGCAGGGGTGCCCGTGCCCGGCGCGCGCAGGCCGCCCCAGCCCCCTCCGCGGGTGTTCGCCGGACCCAACTGGCTCCAGCGCACGCTGAACATCCCGGATCCGCCCAAGGAGGAGCCCCGCGGCGACGTGCCCAGCAGCGCCGTGCCCGAGGCGCAGATCACCGCCCGCAACCTGCCCCCCGAGCCGCCGCGCCCCGAGGCCCTGTCCGACGACGAGATCGTCGTGTGGGGCGACCGCCTGGAGCAGGCGCGGGCCAAGGTCGTCAACCGCATGCACGACCTCGGCTACGAAGCGAGCCGGGACCGGAACGGGCGCACGGTCTGGACGCCGGTCGCTGCGGACGACAGCTGGAAGCCCAGGGTGATCGTCGACGATGACGGATGGTTCGAGCTGCGGACCCCCACGACCTCCGGGTACAAGGCCCAGATCCAGAACGCCGCCATCCAGCCTGGGCCGGTCTCCCAGTCGGCGCCCGGGTTCGACTCCACACCTCCGGTGCCCACGATGGGCGTCGGCGGCCAGTTCGCGGGCAAGCGGGTGCGCATGGCGGCAGAAGCACGGGTCACCCGGCAGATCTGGGACGTCATCGGCGAGCTCGCCGAGGCGCAGCAGGACACGGCGCTCATCGCCCGCCTCGAGGCCCTGCCCGACGAGCTCGACGCCCTCTGGTACGAGGGCCGCGGCCCGGACGGCACCTGGTACCCGACCCCGCGCTCCCGCCAGAAGGCGCTCCTCACCCTGTGGGCCACCCGCACCCGAACCCGCTCCGGCGAGACCGTGCGCGCCCGGGTCGCCGACTTCCTCATCGCCATCGTCGACGCCGAGAGCGGCCTGCCCGCAGACCTCGTGTCCCAGGCCGAGCGCACCTGCGGCTGTCCCCTCTTCCCGTCCGACCCCAGCGTCACCAGCGGCGCGTTCACCGAGTAGTCACTCGTCCGTGTCCGGACTGGCCGGGGCCTCGGGTGCGACCCCGGTCGGCTTCGCCGCGACGACCGGCGGCTTCGGCGTGACGCCCAGCGGCAGCTCCTGGGCCCCCATGGTCATGAGCGCGACCGAGTCGTCGGCGGTGTTGCGGGCGAGCACCATCGCGAGGGCGACCGGCGCCGGCCAGGAAGGATCCTCGGAGGGCACGAGCACCAGCACCACGTCGTGGTTGCCGCCGTCGGGGCTGTCACAGCGCAGGGCGGCGAACGCAGGCTGCCCCTGGACCTCGGTGAACGGCAGCTCGGGATTGGGCTGGCACGCGCCGGGCACCGCGCCGAAGTCGAGCTTGGACGTGCCGATCTCGAGCATCACGCTCGTGCCCGCGACCGACTCCTCCGTGGCCGGCGCAGGCGTCAGCACCCAGGCCGAGGCCTCTTCGCGAAACTCGATGGCGACGGGCTCACGCACCTCCTGGCCGGTGCAGGCGGACAGGGTGCAGGCGAGCAGGACGGACAGGGTCGTGGTGCGCATGCCGGCCCGGATAATCAACGTCCGATGCGAGCGCCGCCCCGTCGACGGGTCGGACGGTGCCTGCCGGTGCCTTCCTCGGGGTTCTCGAAGTGGTGCACGAGCCAGCGGAAGGTCGCCTCGGCGTCGGTGTCCTGGAAGCGGAAGCCCGCGCGCTGCAGCCGGCCCGGCACCGCCCGGATGGAGGCGAGGAAGAGGTGGTTCGCGAGCTCGCCGAGGGCGCCGCGCAGGGCCCACTTGGGCGCATTGCGCAGCACGGGCTTGTCGATGGCGCGGCCCAGCGCCTTGGCCCAGTCCTTCTGCCGGGTCGGCTCGGGCACACACCCGTTGAAGATCCCGTGCTGGTCCTCACGATCGAGGAGGAACTCGAAGGCGGCCACCGTGTCGCGGATGCCGATCCAGGGCAGGTACTGCTTGCCGTCGCCGAGCCAGCCGCCCATGCCGACCCGGAACGGCTGCAGCATGAGCGGGAACACGCCGCCAGTGGGCGCGAGGCTGACCGCCATACGCAGGACCGCCCCCCGGGCGCCGATCCCCTCCGCTGCGGCGAAGTGGGCCTTCTCCCAGTCGTCGGCGAGCTCGGCGAGGAAGCCCTCGCCGATGGAGTCGTTCTCATCGAGGATCGTGTCGCCGCGGTCCCCGTAGAAGCCGAGGTGGCCCGCGCCCAGGTAGGTTCGCGGCGGGGCGTCGAGGCGCTGCAGGCTCGACATGATGACCCGGGTTGCGTCGATGCGGCTCTCGCGGATCACCCGGCGGCGCATCTTGGTCCACGGGCGATCGGCGATCGGCGCGCCGATCAGGTTGATGACCGCATCCGCGCCCTCGACACGGCGCACGTCGGCCACCCCTCGACTCATGGTCCAGGTGAGCTCGAAGTCCCCCGGCGACGTGTTCCGGGTGATCACAAACACCTCGTCCCCGCGGTCCCGGAGGCGATTCGCCAGCCAGGTACCGAGCATGCCAGTGCCACCGATGAGCACGACGCGCACAGAAAGCCCCGGAGAAAGAGGAGGGGCGCTGGGTTTACGGGACCGGGCACCCGCGGTCAAGGCAGGTCGGCGGCGGCGGGTCATCCACCGGGGTAGACGCGCCCCTCGCGGAGGAGGTCTCGTGAGGTGGATGCTGCTGGTCCCGCTGCTCGTCGGCGCTTCGACGGTCGTGCAGGGGGGGCTGAACGCCTGGGTGTCGGAGCGCTGGGGGCTCGCGTCGACGGTGGTCCTGAACAACGCCGCCATCTTCGTCATGTCCCTCGTGCTGTGGGCTGGAGTCGCCGCCGCCCCCGGGATGTTCCCGAGCTTCTTCGCCGACAAGGGGGCGTGGGGCGACCTGCGCTGGTGGTGGTTCGTGCCCGCCCTGGCCGGGCTGATCATCGTGGGGGGCATCCCCTGGGCCTTCGCCCGCCTCGGTGCCCTGCAGGTGGTGGTCGCGATCGTCGCTGCACAGGTCATCGGCGGGCTGCTCTGGGATGCCCTGGTCGTCGGTGAGCCGGTCCAGTGGATGCGCGTGGGCGGAGCGGTACTCACCCTCGGCGGGGTCGTACTGGCGTCGTGGCCGACCGGGGAATAGGGACGGGCTCCCACGGAGGTGAGCATGCGCGGAGTGCTGCTGGCGACGACTGGTGTGGTGGCCCTGATCGCGGCCCTGGGTTGCGGTGGTGCCTGGAACGAGGGCGTGGCCAAGGCCGTCTCCGATCAGTCCTCGGAGCTGCGGGGCAAGCTCATGCAGGCCCAGGAGAGCCCGGAGCGGGACGCCGTGGAGCAGCTGCTTCAAGATTTCCAGCAGAATCCCGAGGGCATCGGCATCATCGAATTCGCGACCTTCGGCGCGGAGGTCGAGACCGCGGTGCAGGATGGGAATGTCGATGGGGACGAGCTGCAGGCCATCCAGTCGAAGTACGACGAGATCCGGACCAAGTAGTGCGTCTGGTCGGCGACGCCGTCGTCGACGTGAACCGAGCCGCCGGGTGAGCTGGTGATCGTCTTCGCCGCCCCCCTGCCCCACACGTCTGCGGACGCCCTCGCTGGCCTCGCGGATACGGTCGTGCTGCGGCTCGCGGACGAGGTCCGGGGCCCGGGCGCCACCTGCTGGGTCGGCGCACCCGGCTCCGAGGCCCGGGCGGGCGATCACGTGCTGCTGCCGGTGGGCGCGCCGATCGCCGAGGCGCGCAGCCGGGGCCTGCGGGTGTGGTGGCGCTGCCGCACGCCGGCCGAGGTCGCGCGGGCGGCGAAGAGCGGCGTCTCGGCCTGGCTCTGCGGTGCGGAGGCCGGCGGTGCGGTGGGACGGGCGACGGCGCTGACCCTCATCCGCGCGGTGGGGCGGCTCCCCTCGCCCATCCCCTGGGTCGCCGAGGGCCTGACCGCGGGTGCCCGGGCGGCGAGCCTCGCGGTCGGGGCCGCAGGTGTCGTGCTCGACTGTCAGCTGTGGAGTGCTCTCGGCAGCCCCCTGCACGCGGACCGGGCGCGGGCGCTCCTGCGGGCGGGCGCGCGGGACACGCGCCTGCTCGGTGACGTCGACGGGATCGGCCTGCGCGTGCTGGTCGGGCGGGAGGCGGTGGAGGGGCTCGCCGGACGCGTCGAGCGGGAGGGCCCCGCTGCCGTCGGAGCGTCGCTGGGGGCGTGGTGGCGCACCGCGGAGGGCCCGGCGCCGGCTCCGGTGAGCGTGGGCGAGCTGGCCGCGCTGCAGGGGCAGTCCGCGGCGGAGATCGTCCGGGAGGAGCGCCGTCGGCTGCGGGAACACCTGCGGACCGTGGGCGCACACCACCCACTGCGGGCGGAGTGTGATCCGCTTGGAACCGGTGTTCCCATCGTGCAGGGCCCCATGGCGAACGTCGCCGAGGGCCGCGGGCTCGCAGACGCGGTCCGGGCGGCGGGCGGGCTGCCCTTCGTCGCCCTCGGTGCCCTGAGGCCGGCAGAGGCCGAGGCCGTGCTGGACGGGGTTGACGGCGTGTCGCCCTGCGGGGCCGGCCTGATCGCCTTCGACGTCGCCCCGCACCGGGACGCCCACATCGCCGCCCTGGTCGCGCGCGGGCCCCGGCCGGTCATCCTCGCGGGGGGCAGCCCGGCGCTCGCCCTGTCCCTCGCCAGGCAGGGTCTGGAACCGTGGCTGCACACGCCCAGCCCGCGCCTGGCCGGTCTCGCGGTGGCGGCGGGCGTGCCTGCGGTCGTGCTCGAGGGGCACGAGGCCGGTGGGCACGTGGGTCCCGTGCCGTCGAGCGCCCTGTGGGACCAGGGGCTGCGGGCGGTGGCCGAGCGCGCTGATGGCGACGTGCTGGTCGTGCTCGCCGGAGGGATCGGGGACGCGACCAGCGCGGCCTTCGCCGCCGCCCTCGCCGCGCCTGGCGTCGCCCGCGGGATCCGGGTCGCGCTCCAGGTCGGCACCGCCTTCTTCTTCACCGACGAGATCCGCCGGTCGGGCCAGCTCTCGGCGGCGGGACAGGACGTGGCGCTGCAGGCCGATCGCACCGTGCTGGTCGGGGAGAGCGTCAACCTGCCCCTGCGCTGTGCCCCCAACGCCTTCGCCGAGCAGGCCCGCAGGGACGAGCGCGCCTGGCGGGAGGAGGGCCTCGCCCTGCGGGAGCGCCGGGAGCGGGTCGAGCACAAGAACCTCGGTCGAACGCGGATCGCAGCCAAGGGCCTGGAGCGGGACCCCACCTGGGACGGCGCGGATCCACAGCGTCGGCTGCGCGCGGTGCCCGAGGCGCGGGTCCGGGCGGAGGGGGCCCACACGTTCGGTCAGGGGGCGACGGTCACGGACGCGCTGACGACGGTCGCGGCGCTGGTGGACGAGCTGACCGCAGGCGCACGAGCGGTCCTGGCGCGGGCCTCGCGCTGGGGGACGCCGCGGGCGGTCGCGGGCACCCCCACGGACCGCAGGCGCGGCCCCGAGATCAAGGTGCCCCTGGGTCGCATCCGCGGTGGGTCCAGGGTCGAGGCCCCCGTCGAACGCGCGCCCGCCAGCGGACCCATCGCGGTCATCGGCCTCGGCTGTGTGCTGCCCGGCGCGTCCGACCTGGAGGCGTGGTGGCGGGCGCAGGTGCGCGGGGTCGACGCGATCGCCCCCATCCCACCGGATCGCTGGGATCCCGCCCGCTACACCTCGCCCGGCGCCGGCGCGAGCGGACCGGCCCACTCGAGCTCCATCGCGGCCGCGGTCGCCGCCGATCCGCCCTTCGACGCCCTGCGCTACCGGATCCCACCCCGGGTCCTGCCCACGGTCGAGCGCGCCCAGCGCCTGGCGCTCCTCGCCGGTGACGAGGCCCTGGTCGACGCCGGACTCGACCCCAGCACCTTCGATCCCGCCCGAGCGGCGGTCATCCTCGGCAACGCCATGGGCGGGGAGTGGCGCTCGAAGATGGCGTTGCGAGTTCGCTTTCGCGAGGTCCTCGCCCAGCTCGCGGCGGCCGGCGCCCTGCCCGCGGACGCGCTGGCCCAGCTCGAGGACCAGGTCGAAGCCCGCCTCGACGAGGAGGTCGTGCCCCTGCGCCCAGAGAGCATCGTGGGCCTGCTCGGCAACCTGGCTGCATCGCGCCTGGCCGCCTGGCTGGACTGGCAGGGCGGCAGCCACACCGTCGACGCCGCCTGCGCCGCCTCCCTGCTGGCGGTCGTTCATGCGGTCGACGCCCTGCGCGCCGGGCGCATCGATCTGGCGCTGACCGGCGGGGTCGACACCGACCTGTCCATCGACACCTACGTGGGCTTCTCCCGCACCCAGGCCCCGTCCAGCGCC
>CALATR010000863.1 GCA_937891875.1 uncultured Pseudomonadota bacterium
CCATGGTGCGGGTGGATCCGGACCGGGTGGTCGGACCGCTGCACGAGGCCCTGCCCCGGGCGAGCCTGAACCAGCAGGGTCAGCTGCTGCACGTGCTGGGTCGGGCGACCGCCGCGCGGGGGGAGTACCGGCAGGCGTTCGAGGCCTATCAAGCGGCGAATAGCGTGCGGTACGTGCCGTTCGATGGAGACGCCTTCTACCGGGGCGCCCTGCGTACCGCCGCCCAGACGCGCCAGCCCATCGCGGGCGGCAGCCTCACCCAGCGCACGCCGATCCTGGTCGTGGGCGCGCCGCGCTCGGGCACGACCCTGGTGGAGACGCTGCTGTGCCAGCACCCGGAGATCGCCGCGGCCGGGGAGCTTCAGACGGGTCGGCTGCTCGCGCTCGACGTGACCCGGGAGCACGGCGGCTGGACCGAGGCGGACCTCACCCCGGCGCAGTGGGACGCGCTGGGTCGACGCTACCTGGCGGCGCTTGAGCCGTTCCGAGGGGAGGGCGGGGCGTCACGGGTGATCGACAAGACACCCGGCAATGCGCTCCTGCTGGGCTTCTTCGCCGCCATGGTGCCCGGGCTGACCGTCATCCACTGCGTCCGCGATCCCCACGACACCGCGTGGTCGTGCTTCCGCCAGCACTTCGGTCCGAGCCTCGGGTGGGCCACCAGCCTGGACGGGATCGGCGCGTGGATGCGCACCGAGCGCATGCTGATGCGCCACTGGGCACAGACCCTGTCCGTGCCGGTCATCGAGGTCGCCTACGAAGACGTCGTCGCCGATCCGGAGCGCGCGCTGCGCCCGGCGATCACGGCGGCGGGGCTTCCGTGGGATCCGGCGGTCGCGGACTACCGCGGGGGACGGATGGACGCGGCCACGGCGAGCTGGGCGGAGGTGCGCCAGGGCCTGCACGACAGGAGCGTCGGTCGCAGTGCGCCTTATCGGCGTTGGATGCGGGACTTCGAGCAGGCCTTCCGCGGCGAGCCCGTCGGCGGCGCGGCCCGGGAGGCCAGCGGCGATGGGGTCGGAGGGGAGTCGCCTACGCGTCGATCCGCAGGGGCAGCAGCAGCGACTCGAACGTCGAGAACACCCGGTCCGCATCCAGGTCCCTGAGTCCTCCCTGGACCAGGATGCCGTCCTGCAGGCAGAAGACGACGTCCACCAGGCCCTCGGCGTCGATGGGTCGGATGCGTCCCTCGGCGACGCCCTGCATCAGCAGCGCGGTGAAGAGCTGGCGGGCGGGGAGCAGGTCGCGCAGGACCCGCTTGCGGAAGCGGGCGCGGTCATCGGGGCTGCCGGTGGCCCAGAAGCTGGCCATGAGCAGCATGAAGTCGTCGAGCCCGCGCTCGCGGACGAAGTCGTGCTCCGCCCGCAGGAAGGCGAGCATGGCGTCGATGGGGTGGGTCTTGCCGGCGAGGCGCTCCGCGACCCAGGCGACCTCCTCCTCCCGGTGGATCTCGACCAGCGCCAGGAACAGGTCGGGGATGCTGGGGAAGTAGAAGTACAGCGTCGGGCGCTTGAGCCCCAGGGCCTTGGCCAGCCCGGACATGGTGGCCTGCTGCAGACCCTGGGTGCGGAGCACCTCGAGGGCTTGCAGGGCGATCTCGCGACGGCGTTCCAGGTCGACCGGGCGGGCCACGGACTCTCCGCTGGGTGGGCATGGAGGGCGGCGGTGGGGTAGCATGTGCCTGACAAGCTGTCGAGGAACGCCTGTGAAGCGCCTGGTCCCCGCCGTCGTGCCCGCCCTGGTCCTGCTGTCCGGCTGCTTCGGCACCCGGGGCGTGCCCGATGCCGCTCCGGACGAGAAGGCGCCCGGCCCGTCCGACACCGTCGGCGATGGGGGAGGGGACGACCCCGAGCCCGCACCCGAGCCGCCGGCCGACGCGGACGTGCCGCTGGCCACGGTCTCTCCAGCCCTCTCCGAGCGCCTGCCCCCCGACCTCGTCACCGCCGTGCGCCGGGCCCGGGGGCGGTTCGACACCGCCGAGTCCGCCGCCGACGTCGCCGCTGCCTGGCGCGCCGCGGACGCCCTGGCGCCTCGCCTGGAAGAGGCGTTGACCCCTGCTTTCGAGGCACAGGGCGAGCCCATGGCCCTCGACCTGTCCTGGCTCACCCCGAGCCTGCCGGGCATGTCCGAGACCTACATGGCCGAGGGCACCGCCCTGGTGTTCCTGCTCGATCTGGAGCCCTGGACCGCGCTCGCTGCGAAGACCCCCGAGCCGTCGGACGATGCCTTCTTCGCGCTGATGGAGCGCGCCTGGGGCAGCGCCCGCCCGATGGGCTGGCCGTCGTGGACCGCGCGCACCTGGGACTACGGCGGCTGCAGCGCGCTGGGCCAGGGCGTCGTGCTCGAGGTCCTCGTCCTCGCCGACGCCGCCCACGCCGCCGGCCCCGAGTTCCACGAAGAGATCGCCCCCACCCGCAAGCTCGCACTGGACCACGTGCTCCAGGACGACGAGCTCTTCCCCAGGTGCAACCCCAACACCCTGCAGCCGACCGCGACCGGGGAGCTGCAGGGGGAGGCGAAGCGGATCCTGGAGCAGATCCGGCTGAGCGAGGAGGAGCGGGGCGCGATCGAGAAGCGCATGCCCGAGCTGGTGGGGCAGGTGCATACCGGGGGGTGAGAGGGGGAGGGGATTGGCGGGGCGGGGCTGGGCATCGGAGGGGCGGGAGACCGCTCGGCACAGAGGCACAGAGGCACAGAGGGGTTCGCAGAGGTGGGAGTGGGGGGGCCGAGGTGGTCGTGCGGGCGTGGTCACGCGAGGTGAACCAGGGGCGTATGGCCTAGGCGTGCGGATGGCTCTGCTGGTCTTGGTGTGTGCGGTGGGCTGCGGGGATGACCCGCGCTCGGACGGCCCCGTCATCGGGGGATGGGAGCCTCCCCCGTGCGTCGTCGTTCGATCGCCCGGGGTGGACTTCGGCACCTTCGAGCTGGACGATGAAGGCAACCTGCTCGACGGACCCGCGGAGGCCGAGGTGGCGATCGGAAACGAGTGCGAGGGCAGCCTCGAGATCCGCCAGATCGTCCTCGACGAGTCCATGGCCACCATCGACGAGCCCTGCGCCCACGGCCTCCTCATGTACGGCCTGGACGCCGTGATCCTCGCGCAAGGCGATGTGGCTACCCTGCAGCTCCGCTATGAGCCGACCGAGCCCGGCCCCCTCGACCACGTCCTCACATTCTGGACCAACGACGCCGAGAACATGCGTACTCCCTTCCTGATCCGCGGAGACGCCACCCAGCGCTGAGCCCCCGCTCCGACGCCCCGCCGCCGTCCTCTCTGTGCTTGCCTCTGTGCCTCTGCGCCTCTGTGCCGAGTGGCGCCACGGCCCTCCATCGCTCCACGCCCAGAGGTCGGCCCGCATCGATCCCACATCTCGGTTTGCATCCATGCAACATCTACATTACACACAAACCAAACCCACCACCCAAGGAGCCCCATGTCCTCCACGTCCTACGTCGCCATCCTCACCAAGGACGCCAACGACTACGTCCTGGTCTCCGATCACCCGGCGATCGGCATCCTGCACTGGCCCACCCGCACGACCCTGGAGCGCTCGGTCCAGCACGCCATCGAGCGCCTCGATGACGAGGTCGAGCTCCGCTACGGTCCCGGGCTCTCCGCTGACGACGCCCCCGACGAAGATGTCGCCTTGCGCGCGGACAATCCGGCGGCTGCCTACCGCACGGTGCCCGGCACGGAGCGGCTGCCTGCAGCCTCCACGACGGACAAGCGTGACGGACTTGCCAGTCAGGAAGAGCGCAAGCCTACGGATGCGATCCGTGACCGGCACCGCGATCAGGTCCGCGTCGTCGCCCTCGGTCAGGTGCACGCGCCGCGGTAGACCCGCTACTCCAGCAGGCAGGGTGCGCCGGACTCCTGCGCGTTGCAGATCCGCCCCTCACGCTTGGGAGCGAACCCCGCCTCGCCCATCGTCCGCAGGGCATCCAACACCTGCGGCTTCAGGTCGGTGCCGTTGTTCTCGGCATCGACCTGCTGGCTCAGGGACAGCATGGTGTAGCCGTCCTGGTCGCCCATCTCGGGGTCGAGCAGGTAGCGGACCGTGACCAGCTTGTATTTCGCAGACTTGTCCAGTGGGACCAGGCCATCCGCAGTCTGCAGGTGGATGTCGCTCACCGCCTCGGCCTCGGAGTCCTGGCGAAACACGACGCCGGACACCTGCAGCCAGTGTCCCTGGCCGGTCCAGCCGCTCACCGAGCGCTGCAGCACCTGCTCCAGGGTGGCGCCGTCGATCTCGATGAGGTGCATGCGGGCAGGGTAGGCGAAGATCGCCTCGACCGTGCCCCGGGTGACGGGCTGGCCTGCGGGCACATCCTGGTTCAGGCGCAGGGCGCCGCTGTTGATGACCGCGACGTCGGCCTGGGGGAAGGACCGCCGCATCTGGTCCGTGACCCAGTCGCCGAGGTTGGTCTCGAAGCGGCGGATCTTCGTCTCCTCCGCTCCCAACGTCACCTTTGCGATGGTCAGCTGCTCGGACAGGCAGTCGGGCTGGTCCCCGCAGAACTCTCGGTCGAACTCGGCCATGTAGCGATCGATCACCGTCTGCACGCCGGGATCGTCGCCTTGGAGTCCCTCGCCGATGTGCACGCCTGCCTGATCGGCGGACCAGCTCACCGCGCCGTCCGCACCCACGGTGATGTCGAGCACCCGCACCCGGACCGCGTCGGCGTCGCCCTTGAGCATGGGACGCCCGCCGATCACCGCCGACTGCAGCACGTGGTCGTGCCCGCCGAGCACCGCGTCGGGCCCTTCGTCACCGAGCTCGGTGAGGAGCTGGTCGTCGTCGTTCGCGTCCAGGTGGGTCAGCGCCAGCACGACCTCGGCTCCGGCCGCCCGCAGCGACCGCGTCTGCTCCCGGGCGATCGCCGTGTGGTCGGTGTCGATGCCGGCCGCGTACTCGGGGATCTTGTTGTCGATGGTCATGCCGAACACGCCGACCTTCACCCCCCCCACGTCCAGCAGCACGCTCTTGTGCAGGTTGTCCGCCGAGATCGCAGGGGCACCCTCCACCTCGGCCCAGGTGATGTTGGTGTCGAGCCACGCGAACTGGCTGTCCCGCACCCGCTCCTGCACCATCGGCGCGTACTTCATGGCGGGCTTGTCGAACTCGTGGTTGCCGAACACGGCCACCATCTGGTCGTCGAAGGCCTCGCCGTCGCCGTCGAGGTGGTTGAGCACGTCGATCATCTGGGCGCCGTCGAACACCCGGGACAGCATCGAGGGGAAGAGCATGTCGCCCGCGTGGGTGAGGAGCACGCCGTCCTCGCACCCGACCTGAAGCTGGGCGCGCAGGGTGCGCACCCGGGACAGGCCGCCCCGCCCGTCGGACAGCCCGCCGATCCGGTAGACGTCGTTGAGGTGGAGCACGCGGAAGCTGCGGCTGCCGTCGGGCTGCACGCCGCACCGCACGTCGGGGGGCGGAGCGTTGGCGTCGGCCTGCGCCGATCCGGCGTCAGTCGTCTCGGGTACCGAGGGCTCGGGGGCCTGCTTCGGACCGCAGCCCAGCACCAGCGCACAGCCGAGGACGAGGGGGGCAGATGGACGCACGGCACCTCCGACACGGGTCGTGGGCGCCATCGTAGGCCAACCCGGGTGGTGCGGGCGGCGGCTATGCTCGCCGGTGATGCTGGAGCCCGCCGGGCGTGTCCGACGATATGGCAGCCAACCTGAAGAATACAGAGAATGCCCAGGCGCTGGGCGCGTTCTCGCTGATCGAGCCCGTCGCGCGCGGGGGCATGGCCAGCATCTGGCGCGGCGTGCACACCGCGTCCCAGCTGCCGGTCGCCGTCAAGCTCCTGTCCGCCGATCACGCGCGCACCACCGCGTTCCGCCGCCAGTTCCGCAACGAGGTCCGCGCGGTCGCCCGCCTGCAGCACCCGCACCTGGTGCTGATCTACGACCACGGCATCGTCGGCGTCGATCACCCGGTGCTGCCGGTCGGCGCCCCCTACCTGGTCATGGAGTGGGCCAGCAGCGGCACCCTCGAGGACGCGCCCGCCCCCGACGACTGGCACGACGTGCTCGGCGTGCTGGTCGCCATGCTCGACGCGCTGGGCCACGCTCACGGCCGGGGCATCCTCCACCGGGACCTCAAGCCGGCGAACCTGCTCATCTGCGGCGTCCAGGATCGGCGTCCAGGGCTGAAGATCGCCGACTTCGGCCTGGCCATGGACCTGGAGGGCGGCGAGGCCCTCTTCCAGCGCTCCGGCACGCCTGCGTACATGGCGCCCGAGC
>CALATR010000864.1 GCA_937891875.1 uncultured Pseudomonadota bacterium
AGACGCAGCAGTCCCCGCCTCACGTCGGCCACGTGACGGGCGCGCACAAGGACGTCCCGGCCGACCTCAGCCCGGATGGGCCCCGCGGCGCTGGCTCCGGTCGCACAGGAGAGCGCGAGCATGGAGGCGTGCTCGGGGTCGGCGAGGGCGGCGCGAAGCTTGGCCGCGTCAAACGGCAGGTCAGCCATGATGACTCCTACCTCCAGATCCTATGGGCCCCACCGACAAGTGTCGACCAGATCGTGTCGTCGGAGCGGAGCACCTCAAAGTCGAGTTCATCTGGGATCTCTGGCATGATGTGCCTCTGCGGCACAGTCTTCGCGAGGATGGGTTTGACCACCGGTCAGGCTAGGGGTGGGGGGATCCAGAATCCGGAACGGTCAGCCGAGCCTACGGCGACGATCCGCGAGGCGCCGGCCCATCGCTGGGGTCCCACCCGCCGCCGCGCGGATCGTTTTCGGGGTCTGTCAAGCGGCCGCCCGACCAGTCGAGCACCCGGCGCAGCGTGCGGAGCAGGGTCCGCCCGAGGCGGGTGGCGGTATCGAGGTCGAGCCACCGGAGGGCCCAGCGCGCGAGGCGACCGAGCCACCGATCCCATCGGCGCCCGTCTGCACGGGTGACGCCCTGACGCAGCTGTCGGGTAGCCCCGGACAGGCGCCGACGGTCGAGCATGTCGAGGGCGCGCAAGCCCGCCCGTGCCGCCGGTGACTCGATGTCCGTCATCCCTCTGATCAAACGGTCCAGGACTCGGGGCGACCGAGACGCGAGCCGGGCGAGGTCCCGGATACGGTTGGGGGAGAGGGCGCACCCGAGGGCGTCTAGGATGCCGACACCGAGGTCCCGGGCGACCTGCAGGGCCGGGCGGGCACGAGGGCCGGACGTCACGGGGTCGAGCGTGATCGCGGGGTCACCCATGTGCTCGCTGATGCAGACGGGGACGTCCTTGCCGGCCACGATGACCTCGATCCCGGTGCGGCGCCACACGCGAGCCCGCCCGAGGGCCTGGATGAGATCCGCGTCCTTGACAGCACCGATGTACGTCCTGGCCTCGACCCCGAGGTACTCGGCTCGTCGGGTCGCAGCGCCGATGTTCGGCGTATGACCATCAGTCCACAGCACAAGGGTGCCTACGTCCTGCATGCTGTTGCTGCCGCGGCATGCCCCGGCGTGAAGCAGGATCGGTCGGACGATCCCGAGCCGGCGGGCCTGTCGCCAGACCTCGACCAGTCCAGGGTCGGCCTCCACCTCCGCCCCGTCGTACACGGCGTCCAGCGCAGCATCGAGGGCCTCTCTGACGTGCTTGGGGGGGATCAGTCCCCAGGCACGGCCATCGACCAGCCTCGACCACGGGATCCGGGCTGCGACGTAGCCGCCGAGATAGCCGTCCTCGGCTGCAGACCGGGCCGACCCTCGGGTGGTGGAGACGGGCAGGTGCACGAGGGTGTGATCCTGCTCTCGCAGGTCCCATTGCGCGGGGTCCCGGTCGATGTCGACCTCCTCGACCCCGAGGCCGAACTCGGCCGCGACGACCTCGGGGTGCGCGGTCGAGTCCAGGAGGGTCACGTCCCGGTCGCCGAACGCGTGCGCAAGCGGGCGGTCGTGGACCTCCAGGTGCGCGCTCCCATCAGGGGCGACGATGACCCATACGGCACCCCGTCTCTGGACGTGAGGCGCCAGCGCACGGGCCCGCTGCTCCTCCTCGGCCTCGACCCGCTCGACCTCCTCCGCGAGGGCCTCCTGCGCCTCCTCCAAGGCGATGGACGGCGCGCCGATGGGGTTGTGGCTTTCGAGCCATTCGACCTTGCCGGCGATCCGGCTGTCCACCTTGGGTTCCGGGGTGAATGGGAGCGGCTGCAGTGCCGCACGGGTGGCGGCCAGCAGATCGTCGAGGTCCGCAGGCACCACCTCAATCCAGGCGTGGCCCGGTGCGGGAGCGCGGCTGCGTGGGGGCAGCGGCCGGTCGATGAAGTCTTGGATCGTCTCGACCCGCTCCCGCTGCTCCCGGAGCGCTCGCCAGCGGCGCCGCGCGCGACGCAGCTGGCGGGTGGACGTCTCGCCCCTCTTGACGGCGTCTCGCTTGGCCTTGCGGAGCGCGCGGCGGGCGGCGTGGACCTCGCTCCGCGCCGCATCGTAGGCCTCGCCCACGGTGATGTGAGCGCCGTACAGCGGGTGCGGATCGACCTGCTCCACAGCGAGGTCGATCACGGCCTGTAGAGCCGCCACGACGTACGCCCGGTCTCGCCCGTACCGGTCCGGAGGCCGCCTACTGACTGTAGGGATGGCGGACATTGCGTCCAGCGCGGGCGCATCGGTGAGTAGCCAGTCGATCTCCCGCAGACGGTCATGGGGGATCCGATGCGGATAGTGCTCCAGGTCCGCCAGCTGCTCCACCCGCAGCGTCCGCGGCGGCGTGGCGGGCATCTCATCGAGCACGATCCGTCGGCCGGCCCCTTCGACGAGGTCGGCAAAGTCACCGTGGTTGCCCAGCATCTGCGCGGCGGTGTGCGTCGCCAGCGCGACGGGGGACGTCTCCGGATCCCCACTCACCCACCCCTCTCCGGGGATCTCGATCCCGTGCCGACTCGCCCACTGGCCTGCGCTGTAGCCTAGGTCGCACCAGCGTCGCAGGCTGGACAGGCCCCGCTCATCGCCCTGAGTCTGGAGCAACGCCTCCAGGCGGACGCGGTCGCCGACGAGGCGGACCGCACGGTCTCCGGTGAGGTCGACCGCCTCCCGGGCCTTCTCGCGGCAAAGGTCGTGCGACTGCTCCAGCAGGAGGAGTCGATCATCCTCGGACGCATTCGCGAGCTTGCCCCGAGTCTTCCCGTGGCCCGGCGGGGTCGCCTCGACACCAACGGAGACCGGTCGAGGCGCGGTCATGGCCGGCACCGACCGAGCGGTCATGGCGCCGCTCCGCCGAACGTGGTTCGGCGAGACTGCGAGTGGACCGACGATGGTGGGGGAGATAGGGTGTGCACGGAATCAAGGCGTCCTCGCTCTCCCTGGGACCCGAACGGCCGGCAAGCCGCTCGGGGGGAGCGGGGACGTCGGCGTTTGCGCCGGGCCCCCGTTGAGGCGACCTCCGCCTATCTCGATACTCGCCGATAATCCAGTCTACTACGGCATAGTGTTGCCATCTTGGCAACCCCCATCCATTCACCCGTTGGAACGGATGAAGCGCCGATCATCCTGTCGACGGCAAGGTCGAGGGCAGAACCGTCCACAGTGTGTCCACAGGACATCCACAGGCCAGGTCCCGGGATCTTCTCTTGGGCTACCCAACGGAACGTCCAGTGGAACACTGCGACTCCCGCGCAGCCCATCGTCAGTTCTCGGTGGTGGACCCGGCATCGAGCGTGCGAGGGCTGTCGTTCGGGTACAGCCGCTCGCCTGAGGCGATGTTGACCGGGACCCGCTCCCCGGAGGGCAGGACCTGGAACACATTCACGTGCACGTGCGGCGCTCCCGCCTGCTTGGACTCGAACTGTGTGCCGTTCCCTGCCCCTCGGGCGTAGACCTGCCCAGGCTGGATGATGTCGCCCTTCTCAACGCCGAGCGTATGATGGTGGAGGGTGGTCTGGTCCCACACCATCCCGCGCGCGTCCTTCGTGCGGATCGTTACGATGGTGCCCCAAGCAGCGTGCTCCTGCGCAGCCGTCACGCGACCGGGGTTCGTCCCGTGCCACACAGCCGGCACGTCGAGCGCGCTGGCGCCAGATGGGAGGCCGTCGTCCAGACCCCGGTGGAACTTGCTGCTCCCGTCCCCGTTCTTGCGTGTCCATCCAGGGTAGCCGCCTACAGCGTTGCCGCCGCCTGAACTCGGCGTAGCGGCGACGCCGTCGCTCATCTGGTACCCATGGCTGAGCGCCTGACCGAGCGGCGTTGCTGTCAGTGGGGGCTTGGCGAGTACGAACTCATCAGCCGCTTCGCTCGCAGGCTCCCTGGCCGCTTCCGAATGAGGCTTCGTCGATGGCGACGACACCTCGACCGGCGAGTTGTCGGCTCGCTTGGGAGGCAGCTCGGACCGGTTGCCGGCGCTGTCCGTGAGGTACGCTCCATCCTCGGAGTCGTAGCCCACTCCCATCCCACAGTCCTTGCCGTTCTCGAGTGCCTCGAACCGCCGTACGAACTCGGATCGAGAGATGCGCCCTTGGTCGTAGTCTCGCTGTAGCTTCTTCGCCTCGGAGGACTGCCCGCACTGTGTCGCCATGAAGTAGTTGAACTCGGTGACGATGTCTTCCCAAGCGATCTGCAGCGTCGAGTCGACGTCCTCCTTCGCGGTGGTCAGCGTCGAGTCGACGTCCTCCTTCGCGGTGGTCAGCGTCGAGTCG
>CALATR010000865.1 GCA_937891875.1 uncultured Pseudomonadota bacterium
ATCACGCTCGAGGACGCGCTGCTTGCCGGGGGCCGGGGCGACGCATTTGGTGGGGCTGTCAACCTGAACTCTGGCACCCTCGACGTCACCCGCCTGCGCATCGTCGACAACGATGTGCTCACCACCGAGTGGTTCTATCTGGTCCACGATGTCCGCGACGCGAGCCTGCAGAACGTGATCGTCGCCGGCAACACGGCGCCGCGCTGGATGTTTCACGTCGACGGGGGCGACACCCAGCACCTTGAGCTCTCCAACGCCACCCTGCTCGACCACGACACGCAGATCGTCGCCCACTACGGCGGGACGTCGGTCCTCACCAACGTGCTGTCGCGCCAGTACTCCGAGCCCGTCTGGGGCATCCGCGGCGACGGCGGCCTCACCTCCACCATCCGCTACAGCATCATGCCCAACGCCATCCTCCGCTCGTACTACTTGTTCGAGTACGTCGAAGACCTCGAGGTCACCTTCGAGTCCACCTCCGAGCCTCTCGCCGAGGACTGGGACCTGCACCCGATCGCCGGCAGCCCGACCGAGGACGCCGGCGACCCCGAGATCCTCGACCCCGACGGCACCCGCTCGGACATCGGCGCGTACGGCGGCCCCGGAGCGGCGGGCTGGTAGCCGAGGATCGGCGGATCAGGCAGGTTCTTCCTCGGGAGCACCCTGGCCGACCTCGCCGGTGCGAGCGACCGCGAACCGGGTCGTGAGCGGACCGGCGAGCTCGAAGAGGATCGTGCCGGCGACGACGATCGGCAGGATCTGCGGGGCGAGGTCGGGGAAGCGATCGGCGACCAGCAGGGCCAGGCCCAGGGCGACGCCGGCCTGGGGCAGCAGGGCCAGGCCGATCCAGCGGCGCACCAGGGGCGGGGAGCCGGCGAGGCTGCCGCCGAGCAGGCCGCCGACGATGCGCCCGGCGAAGCGCAGGGCGACGAAGGCGAGCAGGCCGATGCCGACGGTGCCGAGGGCGGAGAAGTCGAGCGAGGCGCCGGCGAGCACGAAGAAGGCGACCAGGAAGGGGCGGTCGAGGTGCTCGATGGCGTCGAAGGGGCGCTCGTGGTGGCTGGCGAGGTTGGCGACGACGGCGCCCATGACGACCGCGGCGAGCAGGTAGGAGACCTCGAACCAGCGCGCGAGGCCGCCGCAGAGGAGCACGAAGCCGAGCGCTTCGAGGCGGGTGGGCTCTCCGGGGGAGAGCCGCCCGGTCAGCAGCGCC
>CALATR010000866.1 GCA_937891875.1 uncultured Pseudomonadota bacterium
CAGGGCAAGGGCGATCCAACGCGTCACGGCGACTCCTCCTCGACGTGGCTGCATACCCCGCTGCCGGATCGCTGCCCCCTCACCACGAGTTGGTGAGTCCCCTTACATCGCGATCGTCGGAAATAGTCACCGTCCTGATCGCGTACCTGGCCCCCGGGCCTCGTCAGGATGTGGTACGCAGGGGGCCCACGGAGGGAGATCCTATGTTCCGTCGCACCGCCATCTCGTTCGCCGCTCTGGGCGCCTTCACCGTGCTGGCCTTTGGCAGCATGGGGGGCAGCAGCTCCATGGGTGACTTCGACATCCCCAGCAGCTCCGGCGGCGGCCAGGGCAACGTGGACGCCTGCACCGCCTACGTCGAGCACATGAACTCCCTGGACTGCATCGGTGGCCTCACGTACGACGTGGGCGACACCTGCGGCGGCCAGGAGAACATCCCCGCGGACACGAAGCCGATGTGGGACTGCATGGTCGAGAACTTCACCTGCAAGGACGGCATCCTCGACAGCGGCGACAGCGCCAGCTGCGGCGAGAAGATCGTCTACTGATCCGGTGATCTGATGCTGCGGGTGTAAGACCCCGCCCCTCCGAGCCGTTGCCCCCGCGACGCTCGGAGGGAGCATGACCTCGACACCCGCCTGGGTGCCGCGCGATCCGCGCTGGCTCCAGATCATCATCCTGTCTGCCCTGCTGCTGTGGGGCATGGCCGCGCTGCACCTCCCGGTCAGCCCGCTCCAGGTTGCCGCCACCCTCGGCGGCGCGCTGATCGCCCAGTGGGTGGGTACGCGGGCGGTTCGACTTCCGCGCTTCGACCCCAAGAGCGCCATCATCACGGCGCTGGGTCTGTCGATCCTGCTCCGGACCAACGCTCCGGAGCTCGGAGCCCTCGCCGGCTTCATCGCCATCGCGGCCAAGTTCTGCATCCGGGTGAACGGAAAGCACCTGTTCAATCCGGGCATGCTCGGTCTGGTCGCCATCGTGTGGCTGACCGGCGACGCCTGGATCTCCCCCGGGCAGTGGGGCAGCGAGACCGTGCTCGCCTTCGCGCTGGCCGGCGCGGGCTTCTTCGTCACCCTGCGCAGCGCCCGCAGCGACGTGACGGTCGCCTTCCTCGTCACCTGGGCCGCCATCCTGTTCGGACGCGCCCTGTGGCTCGGCGACCCCTGGGCCATCCCCGTGCACCAGCTGCAGAACGGGGCCCTGCTGATGTTCAGCTTCTTCATGATCTCCGACCCGAAGACCACGCCCGACGCACGTTGGGCGCGGATCCTCTACGCGGCGCTGGTCGCCGGGGTCGCGGGGTTCATCCAGTTCTTCCTGTGGAGGGAGAGCGGTCCAGTGTGGGCGTTGTTCCTGCTCTCTCCGCTCGTCCCCCTGCTCGACGCACTCATCGCCGCGCCACGCTTCTCGTGGCCAGGCACGACCCCAGCGCCCGCCGTCCGCCCCGGTGCAGCGGTCGCCCCCACCCACTCGTGAGGACCACCATGATCGCACGATCGCTCCCGCTCCTGACCGTGCTGGGCGGCCTGCTCGCCGCCAGCGCTGCCACCGCCTTCTGCGGCTTCTACGTCGCCAAGGCCGACGCCGACCTCTACAACCAGGCCAGCCAGGTCATCCTGGCCCGCGACGGCGACACCACCGTCGTCACCATGGCCAACGACTACCAGGGCGACCCGAAGGAGTTCGCCATGGTCGTGCCCGTGCCCACCGTCATCCAGCAGGGCGACGTGAAGGTCATCGACAAGGCGCTCATCGCCCACGTCGACAACTACAGCGCGCCCCGTCTGGCCGAGTACCACGACGCCAACCCGTGCCCGCCGGAGTACGTCGAGGATTACGACCTCGTCACCGACGAGGTCATGACCCGACCGACCTCCATGGCCGGCCGCGCGATGAAGTCCAAGGCCGAGGAGCACAAGGTCACCATCGAGGCCCAGTACAGCGTCGAGGAGTACGACGTGCTGGTGCTCTCGGCGAAGGAGTCCGGTGGGCTCATCACCTTCCTCGAGGAGGAGGGGTACAAGCTCCCCGACGGCAGCAAGCCCGTGCTCCAGAGCTACATCCGCCAGGATCTGCGCTTCTTCGTCGCCAAGGTCAACCTCGACAAGCACGCGAAGGGCGGCTTCACCATGCTGCGGCCGCTGCAGGTCCGCTACGACTCGCCCCGCTTCATGCTGCCGATCCGCCTGGGCACGGTCAACGCGACCGGCGAGCAGGACCTGCTGGTCTACACCATCACCAAGCACGGCCGGGTCGAGACCAGCAACTACCGCACCGTGAAGATGCCGACCGACATCGAGGTGCCGACCTTCGTGAAGAACGAGTTCGGCGACGTCTACCGCGCCGCCTTCGAGCAGGTGCGCATGCGCGAGGGCCGCGACGTCGTCGTCACCGAGTACGCTTGGCCGCTGTCCATCATGTGCGACCCGTGCTCGGCGGACCCGCTCACCGCGACCCAGCTCTCCCAGCTGGGCGCCGACTGGGTGGGCTCACAGCCCGGAAAGCAGTTCAATGCTGCCTTCCTGACCCGCCTGCACGTGCGCTACGACGCCCGGCGCTTCCCCGAGGACCTGCGCCTGCACGAGACCCGCGACGCCCAGTCCTTCCAGGGTCGCTACGTCATGAACCACCCCTTCCAGGGCGAGACCTCCTGCGACGCCGCCGACCAGTACTGGACCAACGTGCGCAAGCGCCGCGACGGCGAGGTCGGCAACCTCATGCAGCTCACCGGCTGGTCGCGCTCCGACGTGCTCGCCCAGATGGAGCCCCTGCCCAAGGCGGCGGGCGTCGGCGGCGGCAGCGCCTGGTGGGCACGACCCGTGCACGGCGGCAGCTGGGGTGGCAGCGAGACGCCCTAGGCCGACCCTCGGGCCCGATCAGGTGCCGTAGGTCCGGAGGATCTGCGGCACCAGGTCGTCGAGGATCACCGCGAACACGTCGACGATCTCGCGCTGGGTGAAGCCGTCGAGGCGAGCGTAGGTGACCGCGGTGAAGAGCTGGCACTTGACCAGCAGATCGCCCGGGATGTCCTCGCGGGACCAGCGCTCCAGCGCCTCGCCCAGCACCGCCTCCGCCGGCAGCGTGGGCGGCAGGGCGGACAGGTCGTCCTCGTCGAGCAGGTGGCTCTGCAGCGCGTAGCGGACGCGGGGGTAGGCCCGGCCGGCAGGCGCGCCACGCTGGCCGAGATCATAGGCCTGCAACGCCAGCTCCAGGAAGCTGAACATGTCGGACCGGAGCTGCAGCGAGAGCGCCCACGTCAGCGCCTGCGGGTCTCCGGGCTCGGCCACGCGCCACAACCAGGCAGCGTGCTGGAGGACGGGCCACACGAGCCCCGCGCGGAGCACGACGTCGGCCGGCATGCGAGTCGCCTTCTCGAGCAGCGGCGCTCCCACCGTGGCCACGTCGATCGCCTGGGCCGGGACGCCCTGACCGAGCGCCCCCGAAGTCCTGCTGTGCATCCGAGCTCCCTCGCGCAGAGGGTCGGCTGCGGCGGCCATCGACCTGAGGGGCCCGCTACTGCCCGCGTGCATCCTCGAACATCGCCTGCAGGAACACCGACTCGACCTTGGCGTGGTCGCCCTCGGGGGTCACCCGACCCAGCTGCACCACGTCCTGGCCCACGGCGAGCACGATGACTCCGGCGTCGGGCAGCATGTCGCCCGCCTTGACCACCTCTTCCTTGCCGCTGGGCAGTCCCAGGATGGCGCGGGGCGGGGTGGCGTTGTCGACCGTCGAGACCAGGCGCAGGCCCCAGGACAGGGTCACCGCGTCCGCCGGAGTCCAGCGGGCGGGGGGAGGTGCGGCCGCACCGGGCGGGGGCATCGGGTAGCCGTACGCGGGCGGGTAGCCGGGAGCCGCGAGGGGCGGGCCCGTGCTGGGGGCCGGGGTGACCACCGCGTCGTCGGGCACCTCGACATCGTCCGCGCCCAGCTCCTCGGCCAGGGCCACCGCGTCGCCGTCGTCCTGCGACCCGGCGTCCGCGTCCTCCTGCTCCTGCTTGTAGCTGTCGAGCTGGTAGCCACCCTCGGCTGCGTCACCGTCCGCAGCGGCGTTGGCCGCGACGTTGGACGAGCGGGTGACCGGATCGACCACCGGCTTCGTGATGTCGCCGAAGCTGCCGCTCTCGACTGTGCAGCCCGCGAGCATGAGGGTGACCAGCACCGCACCGATGCGCATGGAGCGCCTCCTGGATGCCGCAGCCTAACAGGATGGCATCACAGCCCGTACCGGCTCTCCCACATCGCCTGGACCAGGGCATCGTCCTCTGCCTCGCGGGACGCGATCGCGTCCCTGCGCCGCCGCTCCCGACGCCGCACCACGAACATGGCGACGATGCCCAGCACCGCCGAGAGCAGCCACATCAGATCCCAGTTTGCGAGCCGACTCCAGGCGATGGGCGAGGTGAGCGAGAAGCGGTCCCGCCAGGCCTGGTCCACCCGGTAGAGGGGCTCGCCGGTGGCCTCGCGCACGGCCTGGTACAGCGGCGCTCCGTCGGCCATCGACCCGACCAGCCGATGCACCGCCTCCGCCCCGTGGGTGCGCTCCAGCCAGACCAGGAAGTCCGCCGACTCCGCGTAGGCCAGGCTCGCCTCGTGGGGGTTCTTCGGGAAGGCGCGCTCGAGGTCATCGAGGGGGATGGGGCCG
>CALATR010000867.1 GCA_937891875.1 uncultured Pseudomonadota bacterium
CCCCTGCCCGCAGCAACGCGACTCCCGCCAGACCGCCCCGCCACTCCCGCGACTCCCGCCTCAGTGCTGATGCCCCTCCGCCTCCTCCACGAGCGCATCCAGCCCCTCCCGGTCCACCATGCCCACGTGGTGGGGTCCGATGTGGCCGTCGGGGGTGATGACGATCGTGGTGGGCAGGGTGGAGACGCCCCAGGTGTCGGCGACCGCGCCGTCGCGATCGTGGAGCACCGGGTAGGTCATGTGGCGGGTCTCCACGAAGCGCTGCAGGGCGCGGGGGGAGAGACCCTTGTCCACGCTGATCCCGAGCAGGGGCACGTCCTCGTTCTCCCCGGACCAGGCCACCAGCTCCGGGATCTCCGCCTTGCACGGTCCACACCACGTCGCCCAGAAGTTGAGCACCACCGGCTGGCCCTGCAGGGTCGACAGCTGGGTGGGGGTGCCGTCCATGTCGGCGAGGGTGAAGTCCGGAGCGTCTCCCGCCGTCTTCAGGGAGCCGCCGCCGAACAGGAAGGACCAGCCGACGAAGATGGCGACCGCCACGCCCAGCGCGATGCCCCAGTCACGGACGAAGCCGAGGATGAAGTTCCCCTTTCGCCCGGTGTAGGGGTTCATCTTCACCGCACGACCAGCACCGGCACCGGGCAGAAGCGCACCACGCGCTCAGCCACGCTGCCGATCAGCGCGTGGGAGAGGCCGGTGCGCCCGTTCGTGGAGAGCACCGCGATGCCGTAGCCGTTGGCGGCGTTGCAGATCACGTCCGCTGGGATGCCGACCTCCACCAGGCAGTTTCCCCGGAGTTCCTCGGGGATGGTCTGCATGAGCGTCTCGAGCTTGCGCTTGGCGTTGTCGATCTTGGCGCGCTGGGCCTTCTCGGCGATCGCGCGGGCGGCCATGTTCCCCCGCGCGGCGACCGGGGCCGGGTGCACGACGTGGAGCAGGTCGATCCGGTTCTGGCCGCCTCGGGCGAGCTGGGCGGCCTGCTGCACGGTCCGCTCGGTGAGCTCGCTGAAGTCGATGGCGACGAGGAAGGGCTTGTCCATCAGGAGACTCCGTTCGGGCGGGTAACGCGGGGCAGGCGAGTCATCCGCACGCCTGCTCGACGGCCAGGCGGGTGCGCTCGCACGCGCTCGCCGCCGCCTCCCGACCCAGGTGGGTGTACAGCCTGGCGGCCAGGGCCCAGCCACGCAGGGCCTCCTGGGTACGCTGGGCCTGCAACGCCATCTCTGCGCCAGCCCGCACCGCGTCGGCCATCTCCACCTCGACTGCCGACGGCGCCACGTCCAGCTCGGCGAGGCGGTCCAGCTGACGGGTCCAGCCCGGCCAGTCGCCCAGCGCCGCACAGCAGGGCGCGATCAGCGTGCGGATCACCGCCTCGAACGGCGTGTTCTGCTGACGCTGGACCTCCTCCAGCGCCCGGGACAGCGGCCCGAGGGCCTCCTGCTGACGCCCGGTGGCGATCAGCACCATGCCCAGGTTGACCGAAGGGAACGGCGCTGCCGCCGACGCGCCAGCCCGGGTGAAGAGCTCGGCGGAGGCGCGGTAGGTGGCCTCGGCGGCGTCGGTGTCCCCGAGCACCCGCTGGCACTCGCCCAGGTTGTTGAGCGCGGCGGCGAGGTCCTTGAGCCCGCCCCCCTGGGCCAGCACGTCGCGGGCCTCGGTGTAGAGCCGCTGGGCGCCGCGGATGTCCTCCCGCAGCCAGGCGATGACGCCACGGTCGCGCAGCGCGTTGCCCTGCCCGGCGACGTCGCCCAGGTCCTTCGCCAGCCGGTAGGCCTCGTCCAGCCACCAGTCCGCCTCGTCCAGCCGTCCCTGTCCCCGGGCCAGGTGTCCTTCGACAAACGCCGCCTGGAACGCGAGGTTCGGGTCATTCACCTCCTCGAGGTCGTGCCTGGCCAGCGCCATGAGCCGCGCAGCACCGTCCCAGTCCTCCGCCGTGACCCGGTTGCGCACGCCATCGATGCGCAGGAGCGCGCGATCGGACGGGTCGGTGACCCGCTCGGCGAGGGCGAGGGCGCGATCGACCCAGGCGCGGGTCTCGCTCATCTCGCCGCGGCGCTGGTGGCAGACGACCCGCAGGTGCACGAGCTTGACCTGGCGGGGATCGGTCAGGGGCACGCCGATCTCGGCGACGATGGACTCGGCGAGGCTGACCAGCGCCAGGCTCTCCCGGTGTCCGCCCGCGGCGCGCCACGCCTCGGCCGCCTCCAGCAGGGGATCGAGGGCCCGGCGGGCGTCTCCGGCGGCGTAGCGGTGGCGGCCGAGCGCCTCGGCGAGTCGCCAGCGGGGGCCCGTGTAGGCGGGATCGTCCCGCAGGGCGGCGAGCACCCGGGCGCAGGCGTCATGGTGGTCCTCGAGCCGACCCGCCTCCCGGGCGCGGCGGAGCAGGCACTCGCGCACCAGGTGGTGGGTGAACCGGGCGCCGTGCCCCTCCAGCCGCAGCAGCTGGTGATCGAGCAGGGCGTCGACCAGGCGGGTCCGGATCCGCTCGCCCTTGGGCGGATCATCGAGGGCACAGACCGCGGCCCAGCGGCGCACGTCGAAGGCCACGCCCAGCACGGCGGCACGCTCGAGCTGGATCTCGGCGCGGCGCGGAAGCTCGGTGACCGCGTGGGTGACCCGGGCGTCCCACACCTGGTGCAGATCGTCGGGGATCTGGACCGCCGCGCCGGCGCGCAGGTCGAACCCGTCGTCGCTGGGCACGAGCAGGCCGCGCTGGGCCCAGTCGGCGACCAGCTGTACCGCAAAGAGGGGGTTTCCCCTGCAGACTTCGAGCACGCGCAGGGTGAGCTCGCTGGTGAGGCGCATGCGTCCGCGCACCAGGGTCTGCATGTCGGCGGGGGGCAGCGGTCCGGGTGACATCACCGTCGAGCCCTTGCGGCTCTGGAGGATCTGCAGGCGCTCGTGGCCGAGGGGGGCGTCGGCATCGACCCGGTGGGTGCCGACCACGAGGATGGGCTGCTGGGCGTCGGGGGGCTGGTCGAGGAGGAAGGCCACGAG
>CALATR010000868.1 GCA_937891875.1 uncultured Pseudomonadota bacterium
CTCGGATGGATAAGAACCACTAGTCACCTCAATGTCTGAAGTTGACCCATGTACCGGTAGTGCTGGCGGAGTCGGTGGTGCTGGCCGTGCGCAGATCTCAAACCCGCCTCCCGTGTCAGAGTTATATCTGTATGAGCCGTGATCGCTGCTCCAGCGCATCGTATCTCCCGCCGCCATCACCACACCGTCCGGCCCTGCACTGCCGCTGTACGTTGCACCACCGATCATCAGCTTGTCGCAGCACGACTCGGTGTCAAAAGAGCTGGCCACCAGCGTGAGCGCCTGTTCTGCGCGCACGGTGCACGCCTCGTAGCCGACGGTCGCGAACACCTGCCGCGCCGCCGCCACCAGCTCCTCCCGGTTCGCCTTCTTGGTCGCCGCTCGTCTCGACATGGAGCCCACCTAGCACGAGGGGACGGGAGACAACTTGTCAAAGTTGACGCCTGCGTCACGCTTGTGGTAGCCATCCATTTGCCGGCCTCGAAACTCGGCCTCCCCGGGGGATTCACCCCCGGACCCCCTCCCACAAGGGCATCCATCGAGGCCTTCCCGTCCGCACCCACGACCCCAGGAGGCCCCCGATGGGACTGATCAAGCCCGACCTGAACGGCATCGATCACGACAGCTGGATCCGCGGCACCCGCGTAGAGCGCATGCGCCCCCTCATCCAAGCCTGGGGAGAAGCCGGCTTTGGAACTCCAGAGTCCGTCTTCTTCCTCTACGCGTTCAAGATCGCCGCCTACTTCCTGGGCGGCGTGCTGCTGGCCTGGGTCACGACGCCGGGCATGGCGCCGCTGATGGACGTCGGCGGCTGGCTGCTCGAGCCCATCGTCTGGCAGAAGCTCGTCGTGTTCACCCTGCTCTTCGAGATCACGGGCTTCGGCTGCGGCTCGGGCCCGCTCACCCTGCGCTTCCTGCCCCCCATCGGCGGCCTGCTCTACTGGCTGCGACCCGGCACCATCCGCCTCGCCCCCTGGCCCGACGTCATCCCACTCACCGGGGGCACGAAGCGCTCCATCGTCGACGTGCTGCTCTACGTCGGCGTGCTCGGCGGTGGGGTCTTCGCCCTGCTCTCCCCCGCCACCGCACCGGCCACCGGCCTCGTCCACGCCCAGGTCGGCCTGATGGAGCCCTGGCGGGTGCTGCCCATGCTCGGTCTGCTCGTCGTGCTCGGCCTGCGCGACAAGACCATCTTCCTGGCGGCCCGGTCCGAGGTCTACGGCATGTTCGCCCTGACCACCCTGCTGCCCGCCACCGACTGGCTCTTCGCCGCCAAGCTGGGCATGGTCCTCATCTGGTGGGGCGCTGCGGTCTCCAAGATGAACCACCACTTCCCGTTCGTCATCGCGGTGATGCAGTCCAACCACCCGATCCTGCGATTCAAGGCGATCAAGCGACTGAACTACCGCAACTGGCCCGAGGACATGCGCCCGTCCCGGCTCGCCGCCTTCCTCGCCCACGCCGCGACCGTCTTCGAGTCGCTGATGCCGCTGGTGCTCTTCCTGCCGCTTCCCCACGAGGTCATGCTCGTCGTGGTCGGCATCTGGATCCTGTTCCACCTGCACATCCTGGTGTCGCTGCCCATGGGCGTGCCGCTCGAGTGGAACGTCTTCATGATGTACTCGCTGGCCATCTTGTTCGGGATGTACGGGGATATCACCTACCTGGGCACCCTGTGGAACCACGTCTCCCTGCTCGCGTTCGTGGGCGGGCTGACCGTCCTGGCGCTGGGCAACCTGTACCCGGAGAGCTGGTCCTTCCTGATCGCCATGCGCTACTACGCGGGCAACTGGGCAACCTCGATGTGGACGGTCGCACCGAGCGCCATCGCGAAGCTCGACCGGAACATCCCCGGCTGGCCCGGCCTCGCGAGCAAGCAGCTCACCACCCTCTACGGTGCACCCACCGCCGCGATCCTCTCCCACAAGGGCTACGCGTTTCGCGCCATGCACAGCCACGGCCGCGCGCTGTTCACCCTGGCCCAGGTCGCCGCGGGGAAGGACCACGAGACCTCGCACGTCTTCATCGACGGAGAGTTCATCGCCGGGCCCGCCCTGGGCTGGAACTTCGGCGAGGGGCACCTGCACGACGAGCAGCTCATGGCGGCCCTGCAGGAGCGCTGCCACTTCGAGCCCGGCGAGGTCCGCGCGGTCATGCTCGAGGGCCAGCCCTTCCACAAGCCGTTCCAGCGCTTCCGCATCGTCGACGCCGCCGAGGGCGAGCTCATGCGCGGCGAGGTGCTGGTCAAGGACATGATCGAGCGCCAGCCCTGGGCGACCGACGTGCCCTACCGCGTGGTGTCCCAGGCCCCCGCGTTCACGCCTTCGGCCGATCCTGCGCCGAGCGTGGGCTAGCCTCGCGCATGGACTACGACGCGATCGTCATTGGCTCCGGTCCCAATGGGCTCGCCGCTGCTGTGGAGCTGGCCCGGAGCGGGGCCTCGGTGCTGGTCCGGGAGGCCCGCGACACCGTGGGCGGCGGCACCCGCACGGCCGAGCTCACCCTGCCCGGCTTCCACCACGACGTGTGCTCGGCCTGCCACCCCATGGGGATCCTCTCCCCCTTCTTCCGCAGCTTGAAGCTGGAGGATCACGGTCTGCAGTGGGCGAGCTCGGACATCAGCGTCGCCCATCCGCTCGACGACGAGCCAGCGGTCCTGCTGACCCGCTCCATCGAGGAGACCGCGGCCGGGCTCGGCGCCGACGGGGAGCGCTACGCCCGCCTGGTCCGGCCCTTCGCCGAGCGCATCCACGACCTGCTCCCCGACGCACTGGGACCCCTGGGGATCCCCCGCCATCCCTTCCTGCTCGCGCGCTTCGGCCTGACCGGACTGCGCTCGGCGCGGGGTCTGGCACGACGCTTCTCCGGCGAGCGGGCCAAGGCGCTGCTGGCCGGGTGCGCGGGGCATGCGACCCAGCCCCTCGAGAACCCGCTCACCGCGGCCATGACCCTCATGTTCCTGGTGTCCGGCCACGCCGAGGACTGGCCGGTCGCGGTCGGTGGCTCCCAGGCGATCACCGCAGCCCTGGCCAGCGTGTTGCGCGCCCACGGCGGGGTCATCGAGACCGGCGCGCCGGTGGGATCCCTGGAGGAGCTTCCGCCGAGCAAGGTCGTGCTGTTCGACACCGCCCCCGACCAGCTCGCCCGGCTGGGACGGGACCACCTGCCAGCACGCTACCGGCGCCAGCTCACCGCCTACCGCTACGGCCCCGGCAGCTTCAAGCTCGACTGGGCCCTGTCCGGACCCATCCCCTGGCGCGATCCCGCGGTCGGCCGGGCGGCGACCGTGCACCTGGGCGGCACCCTCGACGAGATCGCACGCGGCGAGCGAGACGCGTTCGAGGGGCGGATCCCGGAGCGGCCGTACGTGCTGATGGTGCAGCAGAGCGCCCTGGACCCGACCCGCGCCCCGGCCGGGAGCCACACGGCGTACGCCTACTGCCACGTGCCAGCCGGCAGCGACGAGGACATGACCGCGCGCATCGAGGCCCAGATCGAGCGCTTCGCCCCGGGCTTTCGCGACCTCGTGCTCATGCGTCACAGCATGGGTCCGAAGGACTTCCACGCCTACTCGCCCAACTACGTCGGCGGGGCGGTCACCGGCGGGGTGGCCGACTGGCGCCAGCTCTTCACCCGCCCGGCGGTCAGGCTCGATCCGTACGCGACCCCGAACCCGCGGCTGTACATCTGCTCGGCGTCGACCCCACCCGGGGGCGGCGTGCACGGCATGTGCGGCTACCACGGGGCCCGGAGCGCGCTGCGGCGCATGGCCCGGCTGACCGCGGCACGATGGTGATCAGCGCAGGTTGAACCAGAGCCGGTGGCCGTCGGGGTCGACCCGGGCGTTCACGTACAGGTCGGGCTTGTGGTCGTGGCCGAAGCCCACGCAGGAGTCGATGCGCTGGTCGGGGCCCGCGCCCTCGATGCCGAAGCACATGGACTCGACCCGGTCGGCCTCGTAGGCGTGAGGGAGCCCGTCCGGCTCCTGGCTGTCGACGAAGCTGAAGCGGGCCCAGCGGATGGCGCGGTCCTCGGTGATCACGGCGAGCCCGCCCTCGCGCCAGCGGAAGGCCCACGACGTGGGCGTGCCGGTGACCGTGACGTCGCGGAAGGTGAACCGCGGCGCGGTCCAGACCTCGGGGTCCTCCCGGCGAGCGCTCCACTCGGCCCATTGTTCCGGCGTGAACTGCACGATCCCCTCGAGTCGACCGAAGCGACCGGACTTCTCGCGGCTGCCGAACAGGTGGGCGATCGGCACGTCGTCGGGCAGGTGGAAGATCTCGCGGACCACGCCCTCGTGCTCGGGCGCGGTGTCCGGCAGCATCAGCACGATGCCGAGCCCGATCACCATCGCGATCCCGACCCCGACGACCTGCATCGCTGGACGCGCCATCCCCGACCTCCTCCGAGAGGCTAGCCCGCCCGGCGTCCAGCCCCCTCACGCCTCCCTGGCGCGCTGGCGCTTGCGGGGGGCGTTGTCTCCGGTGAACGCGCCGATCAGCCAGGACAGGACGCTGCAGACGAGCGCACCCAGCATGGCGTGCCAGAAGTTGCTCACCGAGAAGCCAGGCACGACCCACGCGGCCAGCCCGAAGCTGATCCCGTTGACGACGAAGTAGAAGAGCCCCAGGGTCAGGATGGTGAGCGGCAGGGTCACGAGCCCGACGACAGGCCGCACGACAGCGTTCATCAGGCCGAGCACCAGCGCGCCGACCAGCAGCGGCACCCAGCCGTCGACGACGATGCCGGGCAGGAGCCACGCGGTGGCGGCCAGCGCGAGGGAGAGGGTGACCCAGTGGATGATGAAGCGCGCCATGGGGGGCTCGGGGAAGCAGGGTTCAC
>CALATR010000869.1 GCA_937891875.1 uncultured Pseudomonadota bacterium
CCGCCCCGCCATCACCGGCACCCAGACTCCGGCCCCGCTGCGCCGGGCGGCGCGCAAGACCCCGCCGCGGCCGCCCCAGCACCAGCCCGCACCGGCGCCTCCGCCGCCCCAGGAGCCCCAGCCGGCCCGCGGTCCTTCTGCCTTGTCGAACGTGCTGTACGGCGCGGTGTGGGTGTTTGGCCTGCTGGTGCTCGGCCTCGGCGCCGTCGCCCTGCTGATCGTCGCCTGGTACGCGGGGCAGGGGTGACCGCGTCTCCATGACTCCCGTCGCCATCGCCGCCACCGGGATCGCCTGCGGACTCGGCGTGGGCTCGGCGTCCGTCACCGCCGCCCTGCGCGCCCACCGCAGCGGCGTGCGTCCCGCCTCCGCCTGGCCTGCCGGCGCGCTTCCCACCGACGTCGCCGTCGAGGTGAGCGAGCCCGTCGGCGAGCTCGACGGCTTTCCCGACGACCGCAAGGCCGCCCTGCTCGCCCGGGCGCTGCTGGACCTGGGCCGCGGCGGTCCGGACGTGCCCGCCGAGCGCCGGGCGGTCTTCCTGGGCACGGGCCTGTCCTCGGTCACCCCCCGCGAGCTGGCCGAGGACGTCTACCCCCACGTCCGCGACGGCGAGGTCGACTCCCTGGCGGCGACCCTGGACCTCGGCCGGGACAAGGTCGCACCCCGGCGCCACGAGCCCGCCCGGGTCACCGCGTGGCTCGCGCGCCAGGTGGGGGCGACCGGGCCGGGCGGCACGAGCTTCTCGGCCTGCGCAGCGGCGGCGGAGGCCATCGCCGAGGGCGCACGGGCCATCGCGCGCGGCGAGGCGGACGTGGCCTGGGTCGGTGGCCACGACAGCATGATCCATCCCCTGGGCATGCTCTCCTTTCAGGCCCTCGGCGCGCTGTCGCCTGCGGGCGGGCGCCCCTTCGACGCGGACCGGGACGGCTTCGTCCTGGGGGAGGGGGCGGCGCTGATCCGCCTCGAACGCCTGGATCTGTGCGATCGACCCCTCGGTGTCATCCTCGGGGCGGGCAGCTCACTGGACGCGTATGGCGTCACCGCACCCCATCCGGACGGGGCTGGAGCGGAGGCAGCGATGCGGCGCGCGCTGGTGGACGCGGGGCTCGGCGGCGGCGTGGTGGACTGGGTCAACGCCCATGCGACCGGCACGCCGGTGGGGGACCGGGCCGAGGCGCGGGCCATCGCGCGGCTGCTCGGCGATCGGGTGGCGGTGAGCAGCCTCAAGGGGGCGCTCGGCCACGGGCTCGCTGCGGCAGGCGCCCTGGAGCTGGTCGCGACCGTGCTCGCCTGGGCGGGCGGGTTCACCCCGGGCACCGTCGGCTGCGAGCGGATCGATCCCGAGCTGGACGTGGCTGTGCTGACGACCCCCCGCGATCGCCCGCCGGGCGTGGTGCTCTCGAACTCGTTCGGCTTCGGCGGGCAGAACGTGTGCCTGGCGCTGGCGCCGGAGGTCCCGTGAGCGGTGCGGCCACCTTGATCGAGGGCGTGGGCATCACCGCGGTCGGCACCGTGTGGGGCGACGATCTCGCCGCGTTCAAGGGCCGCAGCGAGCTCCCGGAGCGCAAGCACCTCAAGCTGATGACCCGCGCGGTCCAGCTGGGGGTGGCTGGGGTCGGCAGGGCGCTCGCCGGAAGACCCGGGTGGCAGGACGTGTCCCCCGAGCGGCGCGGGCTGTTCGTCGGCGCCCGCCCGGTCGGCGCACCCGAGGACCTCGAGCCGGCCCTGGCCGTTGCCCGGGACGGCCAGCGCCTGGACCTGCAGCGCTTCGGCAGCGAGGGGCTGGCCCGGCTGCACCCCCTGTGGCTGGTGAAGGGGCTGTCGAACAACATCCCTGGCTATGCCTGCGCCTACTGGGATCTCCGCGGACCGGTGGCCAACCGCTGCGAGGGTCGGGTCGGCGGGCTCGCGGCGATCGTCGAGGCGGCGCGTGCCGTCGCGGAGGGGCGGGTCGATCTCGCCGTGGCCGGCGGGGCGGACTGCCTGTTGCCGACGCCACCCTGGGCCCGGGGAGCGACCGGCGAGGGTGCGGCGTTCGTGGTGCTCGAGCGGGGCGCCGGGCGGGCGGTGACCTCGGCGGAGATCCGGCTGGATCCGGATCTCTCCGCGGAGGACGAGCACGGGGTCGGCGGGGTGGACGCCGGGTCTGCGACGGGACCCCTGCGCCTCGTGCGTGCGCTCGGCGGGAAGGGACCTGCAGAGGTGACCGTCAGGGACGCAGAGATCGGCTTGTGGGCCAGGATCGCCGTCGGTGAAGCGTCGGGCTGAAGCCCAGCGCGGTGAGCGCCTCTCCGCAGCGATGCACCGCGTCGGGGTCGAGCCTCCGTCCGAGGGACGGGGACGGCTGGCCGGTCGCCGCCATCATGAGGGGCTCGGCGAGGCAGGCGTAGGCGAGGCCGCCCTCGTAGGCGGCGACCAGGCGCCAGATCCGCCCCCAGAAGCGGCCGTGCACCCGACCGGGCCAGGCGAGCGTCTCCCCGGCGAGCACGACGGTGCCGGACGGGGACTCGCCGGGGCGCAGGGTGAGGGGATTGGCGAGATCGAGCAGGGTCGTGCCCGGGCGCAGGGCGGACGGATCGAGGCTCGGTCCGGTCGTGCTCGCGCCCACCACGACCCGACAGCGGGACAGGAGCTCGTCGGTCGCGACCGGGGTGACCCCGAGGGCCTTGGCGCGGCGGGCGTCGGCGGTCCCGCGGGCCTCGACGAGCACCTCACGCTCGGGGGCGAGCACCCCTGCGATCGCGTCCCCGACGGTGCCACGGAAGCCCAGCACGCCGACCGGCTCCGCGCCCGACACCTGCAGGGCCAGCTGGGCGCAGGCCCAGGCGGTGGACGCGTGTCCGGTCGTCACGGGGATGCGGACCGACTCGGCCGCGACCTCGCCGCGCCCGCCGACCACCGCCAGGGCGCTGCCCAGCCCGACCGCCGTCGCACCGAGCTCCGAGGCGAGCTGCACCGCGCGGATCTGGAGCTCCACTGCCCGTTGCTGGTCAGTCACCAGATCCTCGGGCAGGTCGGGCACCGACAGGATGAGTCCGGTCACGGGACCGCTGCGGGTGTCGATGCGCAGGGTCGCGACCTTGCGCACCCGGTCGCTCTCGCGCTGGCGCAGGAGCGCCAGGTCCCGGTGGCGGATCCCCAGCAGGCGGCGCTGCCAGGGGGCCAGGGGATGGATGACGAAGGCGAAGCGCGGCTCGCTCACCCGGCGGCCTGCTCCGCGCGAAGCCGCTGCACCAGGTGGTAGAAGGTGCCCACCCGGAACACCGTCGCCAGCTCGTCCGTGCGCATTCCCGCGACGATCTCGTCCGGCGGGACCTCGGGCATGACCTCGCGCAGGCGGGTCGCGCCAGCGGCGGTCAGCAGGCCATCGACCTCGCCGGGCTCGCCGTCCACGTTCTGGGCCTCGGCCTCGAGGCCTCCGCGGGGGATCTGGATGCCGAACGCGCGCTCCAGGCGGAACACGAGGTCGAGCAGATCGAGCGACTCGGCACCGAGGTCGTCCAGCACGCGGCTGTCGAACGTGACCTCGTCCTCGTCGAGCTCCAGCGCCTCGCAGAAGCAGCGCTGGACGGTGGTGAAGACCTCGTCGTCGAGGTCCGCTGGCGCGCGGGTCATGGCTCCTCCGGCCGCCCGCCTAACGCATCGGACGCGCCTGGGAAGGATCTCGTGTACAACGTGGTTGTTCAAGAGTTGTTGCCAGGAGCCGACATCCGCGTGTACCGGTGTTCGTCCGCTTGTGGTAGCCCCCGTGTCCCGACCCGAGGAGACCATGGATTACGGCGTCTGGATCTTCCGCGACGATGAGTTCGTGGACCCGATCTACGCAGAACCCGAGCAGGAGGACACCGATCCGAAGCTCTGGGAGATCATCTGCGAGAGTGTGATCGAAGCCTTCGAGAACGAGGGCCCCCGCTTCGACACCGTCGAGGTGGGCGAGTGGCGCATGGGCTGGAAGCTCCATGCGCGCACCGGCGTGTCCGTGGTCGCGGCGGTGGACCAGGAGGTCTCCATCACAGACCTCAAGCAGTTCCTCACCGATCTGGCCCAGCGCTACTTCGACGAGGTCGACGATGCCCGCTTCCCCGAGGTGGGCGGCGTGGAGGACATCGTCGTGGACGTCATCCCCCCGTGGGAGGAGTGACCCGCTCGCCGCGGGAGGAGTGGGTGAACCCCCGGGTGACCCGCACGTCGACGAACTGACCGATGAGGTCGAGGGAACCCGGGAAGTTGACCATCAGGTTGCTCCCGGTCCGGCCGGCGACGACGCCCTCGTCGTGGCGGCTCTCGCCCTCGACCAGCACCCGGACGACCTGGCCCTCGTGGCTGCGGGTCCACGCCAGGGAGAGCTCGCGCTGGCGGTCCTGGTAGCGGATGAGGCGCTCACCGCTGACCGCGTCGTCGTAGCCTTCCTTGAGGCGCAGGGACGGGGTGCCCGGGCGGGGGCTGTACTTGAAGCTGAAGCTGCCGACGAAGCCGACCTCGTCGAGCAGGGTCATGGTCTCTTCGAACTGCTCGTCGGTCTCGCCGGGGAAGCCGACGATGACGTCGGTGGTCAGGGCGAGATCGGGGCGTGCCTCACGCAGGCCGTCGACGATCCGCAGGTAGCGCTCGCGGGTGTAGAACCGCTTCATCCGGCGGAGCACCTTGTTGCTGCCCGACTGCACGGGCAGGTGCAGGTGCGAGGTCAGCTGCGGCAGGTCGCGGTAGGCGGCGATCACGTCGTCGCCCATGTCGCGGGGGTGGCTGGTCGTGTAGCGGATGCGCTCGACGCCGGGAATGTCGGCGACCGCGTAGAGCAGCTGGGCAAAGGTGCGCTCGCCGGGCACCTTGAGGCCGTAGCTGTTCACGTTCTGGCCGATGAGGGTGATCTCCTGCACCCCTTCTGCGACCAGGCGGCGGCACTCGTCGAGGATCTGCTCGCTGGGCCGGCTGGCCTCGGCGCCGCGGGTGGCGGGCACGATGCAGTAGGTGCACTTGTTGTCGCACCCCTTCTGGATCGTGACGAAGGCGCCCACGCCGCTGCTGGCGTCGGGGTCGAGGTCGGTGACGAAGGGGTAGGTCTCGAGATCGAGGAAGGTGGTGTCGAGCACCCGGTTTCCAGCGGCGACCTCGTCGACGAGCTTGCGCACGTGGGGCACGCCGTCGGGTCCGAAGACGAGATCGACGTCGGGGTAGCGCTTCATCAGCGCCTCGCCCTCCATCTGGGCCACGCACCCGGCGACGCCGAGCAGCACCTGCCGACCTTCCCGCTTCTCCCTGCGGAACTCGCCGAGGACACTGTGCATCTTGTCGACCGCCTTCTCGCGGATCGAGCACGTGTTCAGCAGCACCAGGTCCGCCTGATCGGGGTCCTGGGTGGACTCCCAGCCGTCCCGCCCGAGCAGGGCGCGGATCTTGCCGGTGTCGTACGCGTTCATCTGGCAGCCGAAGGTGTGGACGTACACCTTGCCGGGCTCGGACTGGGCCACCGCGGCCTCCGCATGCATGAGCCGGCTGTCTAGCCGCGCGACCGACGGCGCGCATCTTCCGGGGGGTGACGGGGGGGCGGTCCGCTCACGGGGAGTCGCGTTGCTGCGGGCGGGGGAGTGGAGGGGTGGTCTCCAGTCTCCAGTCTCCAGCTTCGTCCGGCCGGGGAGCGGTCTGGACGGGCGCCTCCGGCTGCAATCCCGTCAGCTCTGGTATTCCAAGGGGGCTTTGCGCGCGGTCGCTTCGACCTGGGCAGGGCACCGTGACGCACGGGGTGGATCCGCTGCCGTAGGACTGGAGACTGGAGACTGGGGACTGGAGACCGAGCCTCCGATCCCTCTACAGCGCGTAGGGCGTCGAGCGGGCGAAGAGCTCCTCGCCGTCCTTCTGCACCTTGACCGTCACCTGGCCCTCGGGCTCGACCACCGGGGCGAGCACCTTGAGGAAGACGAAGCTGGGGCCGAAGTCCGCCAGGCTCTTCTCGGTGATGGTCGCGGTGACCGTGCCGACCTGGGTGTCACCCACGAAGACCTGACCGGTGATGGTGAAGTCCTTCTCGAAGCCGACGCGGCTGCGGCCGACCAGCACCGGGAGCTCGACGACGACGGCGTCGCGGTCCACGGAGACGACCGACACCGGGTAGTTGTCGGCCAGCGGCTCCTTGCCGGCCACGTCCAGGCTGATCGGGCCCGGGCCCTGGGTCGCGGGGCGCGACGCCTCCTTGCGGGCGGGCTCGGTGAAGTCGGGCATGAAGTCGCCCTCGGGATCCTCGGCGATGTCGCCCAGGAACTCGCCCGGCGGCTCGTCGCCGGAGATGGGCTCGATGTCCTCGACCACGTCGCCCTCGGGAGCCTCGAAGCCGCCGATGTCGCTCGGATCGGCCAGCTCGGGGGCGTCTTCGGAGAGCAGGTCGATCTCGTCGTCCTTGTCGGCGGCGAGGGCCGGCGCGCACAGGGACAGGGCGGCAAGGGTGAGGACGAGGCGGGTCATCGAGACCTCCGGCTTGGGGGGACGCCGCCCCTTGAGCAAGGTGTGTGCCAAGAGCCTGTCAGGAGTGTCGATCGCGTTCATGACGTGGTGCAGACCTGCCGGGGTGGGTGAACGGACCCGGTTCGTGTTCAAGAATCTTGGACATCGTCCAAAGAACTGACTGGCGCTGTCGCGAGATCACGACGGTGGGTGGCGTTCGGGCCCACCGCATTAGGCTCTCGCGTGACGCACGATCCCATCCTCCGCGCCCACCGCCTGTCCGCCGCTCACCGCCGCCGCTCCCAGGGCGTGCTGGGCCTGCTCGGACGCGGCGCGCTGCTCATCGCCGCGGTCGGCGTGTTCGCGGCCCTGTTCCGTCCGGTCTTCCTGACGTTCCTGGGCGAGGACCAGCCCCTCGCCCAGGGGGTCGGCGGGGTCGTGCTGCGCCTGGCGGTCGTCCTGATCGGGCTCGCGGGAATCGAGGCGTACGAGGCGGTCATCCGCGGAGTGGATCGCGAGGTCCTGGCCCTGCTGCCGGTCGATCCTGCGCGGGTGGTGCGGGCCTCCCTGATCCGACTCGTCACCCGGCGGCTGTGGCTCGTCCCCGCGGTC
>CALATR010000870.1 GCA_937891875.1 uncultured Pseudomonadota bacterium
CCCCGAGCTGCGCGTGCGCGGCGACTTCGTCACGGGCATCACCAACGTGCTGTTCCGCTGCCCGGCCTGCGACGGCGACGAGACCCTGGTCGAGCGACCGCCCTCGGTCCGCTGCCGGGCGTGCGGGGCCCACGTCGAGGTCGACGATCAGCACGTGCTGCACGTCGCCGGAAGGGAGCTGCCCCTGGAAGCGTGGATGGACGAGACCCGCGCGCGCACCCTGGCCGAGCTGCCCGTCAGCGGCGAGATCCTGGGCTTGGACGGGGTGGAGGTGGTCGACCACACCGACGGCGCGACCACCCGGCTCGCCACCGGACGCCTGGCCCTGCACGCCGACGCCCTGACCTGCGGGTCCTGGCGCCTGCCCCTGGAGGTGCTGCACAACGCGAACATCGAGTACCAGCGGATCCTCGAGCTGCGGACCCGGGATCGCTACCTCAAGGCGATCCTGCCGACGGGCTCGGCGTGGCGCTGGCCGTGGACGATCCGCGCGGTGCAGGCTCAGCGCGGGTAGCCCCAGGCGTCGAAGCACCGGCTCGCGGCCTCGCGCACCCGGGCGCGATCGGACTCGCACAGCTCGGGGAAGCGGTTGCGCTGGTGGTCCGCGCGGTCGGCGACGAGCGCCTCGAAGCGGGATCGCGCCGGGTCGAAGCCGTCGAGTCCGAGGGCGTCGTAGATGGAGCGGAGGGCGCCGATCGGGTCCCGCGACAGGTCCTCGAAGGCGAGCTCCACCAGGCGATCCTCGGCGATCAGGCTCCGTTCCTCGAACCAGGCCGCGTGCAGCAGGGCGTACTGGCGCAGGATGGTGTCGTCGACGTCGTCCGGGCGGCGCTGCAGGGTCCAGAACCAGTCGACCGTGTCGTACAGGTGCCGGGTCGACGCGAAGACCGCGTAGGGATCGCGGTGGATGTGCACGAAGCGCGCGTCGGGGAACAGCTCCAGCAGCACGCGCACCCGGGCGGTGTGGGCGGGCGACTTGAGCACCAGCGTCTGGCCCGGGTGGGCGAGGGTCAAGCGGCGCAGGAAGCCCAGCAGGGCCTCGCGGAAGGCGGCGACCTCCTCCGGCGTGCACCCGCGCAGGGTGAGGAAGCGCTCGTAGTGGGCGAGATCATCGGGGAAGCTGCGACCCAGGTAGGGCGAGGTGCCCGCCAGCAGGGCGATGGCGTATTCGTCCTCCTCGGGCAGGTGGAAGCCCATGGGGACGTCGTCCTGTACGCGACGATCGGGCAACAGCCCGCCGAACAGCCGGGTCGACAGGCCGCGGGTGTGGGCAAACGTGGTCGGGTTGACCACCTCGAAGGCGTCGGGCGCGTGCAGCGCGGGATCCTGGGCCAGCAAGTGGTAGAGCCAGGTGGTGCCGCTGCGCCAGTGACCGAGGATGAAGATCGGAGCGCGGACCGCGACCCCGTCCAGATCCGGGCTGCCCCCGAGGCGGGCAAGCACCGAGTTGTACAGGGACAAGGCACTGATCTGCACGATCCGATGAGCGTAGGTCCCGTCGAGTCGCTCCCGCCGGAGCAGCTCGGCCCAGCGCCGCGCGCGTACGCCGCAGAGGTAGTTGAGGTCGGTGCGCCAGCGGTGCTTCATGGAGCCGTTACTATCGCCTCGATGACGCGCGACCCCCCGCTCCATCCCGGTCTGCCGATCCTGGGCTCGCTCCTCGACTTCCAGGGCAACCGCGCGCACATGCTGCTGCGGGCGGCCCAGCGCTACGGCCCGGTCGTGATGTTCCGCATCGGTCCCCGGCGGATCACCCTGCTGGCCGAGCCCGATCTCATCGCCGAGATGCTCACCCGCAACCACGACCACTACCTCAAGGAGACGCGCGCCATGAAGATGATGCGCGACGGGCTGGGTCGCGGGCTGCTCACCAACGACGGGCCGGACTGGGCCCGCCAGCGCCGGGTCACCGCCCCGGTGTTCCGCCGCGACAACCTGGAGGACTTCGCGAGCCTCATCCTCGCCGGCGCGCAGACCCAGGCGGACGCGTGGGCGGCCCTGCCCGACGGTAGCGTGCTGGACGTGGTTCCCGAGTTCCACCGCCTCTCCATGCGCATCGCCGGCCACGCGTTCCTGGGCCAGGACGTGGGCCCCCTCGCCGATCGCCTCCGCGAGAGCTTCAACGCGGCGATCACCCTGACCACGAAGCGCATCCTGTCGCCGTTCAGCACGCCCCTGTGGGTGCCCACGCCGACCAACCGCCTCATGCTGCGCCACGTGCACACCCTGGACACGAGCATCGCCGGCCTCATCCGCGCCCGGCGCGAGAGCGGCGAAGAGAGCCAGGACTTCCTCGGTCGGCTGATGGCGGCCCGCGACCCCGAGACCGGCGAGCCGATGAGCGACGCCCAGCTGCTGGTCGAGGTGAAGACCCTGTTCATCGCCGGCTTCGAGACGGTCTCCAACGCCCTGTCGTGGTCGGTGTACGAGCTGGGGCGCAACCCGCAGTGGCTCGCGCGCCTGCGGGAGGAAGCCGATCGGGTCCTGGACGGCACGCCGGTCACCCTCGCCCGGGTCCGTGAGCTGGAGCTGACCCGCCGGGTCTTTGCCGAGTCCCTGCGCCACTACAGCCCCATCTGGGCGGTCAGCCGCGTCCCCATCGAGGACGAGACCGTGGGCGACTATCGCCTGCCCAAGGGCAGCTGGGTCTTCCCGAGCCCCTACGTGCTCCACCACCTCGAGGCGTACTGGCCTGATCCCCAGCGCTGGGACCCGGACCGCTTCTCCCCCGAGGCCACCGCAGAACGACCGAAGAACGCCTATATTCCCTACCTCATCGGTCCGCGCCGCTGCATCGGCGAGCACTTCGCCCAGCTCGAGGGCGTGCTGATCCTGGCGACGCTCGCGCAGCACGCCTCGTGGACCACCCTGGGCGAGGTCGAGGCCGAGCCCTTCGTCACCCTGCGCCCGGCGAGCCCGATCCGGATCCGCATGCACCGGGACCCCGGTTGAGCACGACCGACGGATGGCTCGGGCGCCTGGCGCGCTGGTCGCTGGCCCACCCGTGGCCAGTGCTCGGCGCAACCGTGCTCTTGACCGTGGTCGTCGGGATCCTCGGCCTGCCGCCGCGCATCGACGCCAACGTGGTCTCCCTGCTCTCCGATGCCCAGCCCCAGGCGCGGGCCCTCAAGGCGGTCGCGGGCGAGGCTGGCGGGATCAACACGATCACCCTCACCTTTCGCAGCGACGACCCCGAGCGCATGCGCGATCGCCTGGACCGCCTCGCCTACGAGCTGGAGGCGCTGGACCGGGTGGCGTTCGCCTTTCACCGCCTGCCCGACGACCTCGCCGCAGACGTCCGCGCACACGCCCGCGCACTCGGCGACGACCCCCCCGAGGACGACTACGCCCTGCTGCCCATGGGCGGGCTGGGGCGGATCCTGGTCAAGCCGACCGCGTCCAACACCGACCCCGCCTTCTGCAAGGACGTGGTCGAGGACGTGACCGCCGTGCTCGACAGTGCCC
>CALATR010000871.1 GCA_937891875.1 uncultured Pseudomonadota bacterium
GTCGCCTGCCACCCTTGCCGCTACCGGGTAGCCGAAAGCGATCGATCCAAGGTCGAAACCGAGCTTTCCCGCAGTCTCCTAGCCCCCGATCGTCTTCTTCACGCCGTCGAGGGTGGCGGCCATGCCTTCCTGGCCGTCCTCCCAGTTGGCGGGGCAGACGTTGCCGGTCTCGCGGGCGTACTGGTAGCCCTTGAGGGTGCGGTACACCGCGGCGACGGAGCGACCGACGTCGAGGTTGTTGATGGTCGCGCTCTGCACGATGCCATCGGGGTCGATGATGAAGACGCCGCGCAGGGCCACGTCGCCGATCAGCACGTCGTAGGCGGCCGCGATCTCCTTGGAGAGGTCGGAGAGCAGCGGGTAGTTCAGCTCGCCGACGCCAGCCTGCGACCGGGGGGTGCGCATCCACGCGAGGTGGGTGTGCACGCTGTCCACGGACACACCGACGATCTCGGCGTTGACGGCCTTGAACTGGTCAGCGGCGTCCGAGAAGGCGACCAGCTCCGTCGGACAGACGAAGGTGAAGTCGAGCGGGTAGAACAGCAGGATCAGCCACTTGCCCTTGAAGTCCTCGAGGGACAGGGTGATCTCCTCGCCGTCCTTGGCGGCGGGCGCGGAGAAGTTGGGCGCGGGGTTGCCGATGATTCCCATGATGGGGCTCCTTGGTGGTCGGGTCCCGCCGCAGCGCGGGACCGAAGGAGCGGTGCGTAAGCACCTCGGGCGGGACGTCACGGGGGCTGTCGTACAAAATCTGTGCCCACGCACAGACTGCCCCGACGCGTCGCACGGACCCTTGCCGCCCCATCCCCGGTGCCTACCGGTGCGTCCCGCACCCCACTCCGGAGGCCCCGATGAGTGCTGTCGAGCATGGCTTCAAGGCCGAGGTCCAGCAGCTCCTGGACCTGATGATCCATTCCATCTACTCGGACCGCGAGGTCTTCCTGCGTGAGCTCGTGAGCAACGCGGCGGACGCGCTGGACAAGGTCCGCTTCCTCGAGGTCACCCGCTCCGACCTCGTCGGCGCCGGCACCGAGACTCCGGGCGTGCGCGTCGAGATCGATGCCGATGCCAAGACCGTCACCATCGAGGACGACGGCGTGGGCATGACCGAGGACGAGGTCGTGCAGTACCTCGGCACGATCGCCCACTCGGGCACGAAGGAGTTCGCGAAGAAGCTCGCCGAGGCCCGCCAGGAGGGCACGGACGAGGGCGCGCCCGACCTGATCGGCCAGTTCGGCATCGGCTTCTACTCGGCCTTCATGGTCGCGCGGCAGGTGGACGTGCAGACCCGCTCGGCGGAGCCCGACGCCAAGCCCGTGGCCTGGTCCAGCGAGGGCGCCGGCACCTACACGCTGGGCGAGGGCGACCGGGAGCACCGCGGCACCCGCATCACCCTGCACCTGCGCAGCGACGCGGACGAGTTCGCCGACAAGGGACGTCTGTCCTCGATCATCCGCAAGTACAGCAACTTCGTGTCCTGGCCCATCCTGGTGGGCGACGCGGGCTCGGAGGAGGCGCCCGACCAGGCGAACGAGGGCAAGGCCCTGTGGCGCATGCGCCCGTCCGAGGTCGACGACGAGCAGGCGAACGCCTTCTACAAGCAGCTCTCGGGCGACTGGGAGGACCCGGCGCTGACGGTGCACTTCAAGGTCGACACGCCGCTGCAGTACAGCGCGATGCTCTTCGTGCCCCGCCGCCAGCCCTACAACCTCTTCATCCCCAACATCGACCGCGGTCCCCGCCTGTACGCCAAGCGCGTGCTCATCACCGAGCACGCCAAGGGCCTGCTGCCCGACTGGATGCGGTTCGTCTCCGGCGTCGTCGACAGCGAGGACATCTCGCTCAATGTCAGCCGTGAGATGGTCCAGCAGACCCCGGTCCTGCAGAAGATCGGCGAGGCCCTGCAGAAGCGGGTCATCAAGGAGCTGGGCCGCCTGCTGGCCAAGAAGGGCGACGAGGAGACCCAGCAGAAGAACCGCGAGACCTACGAGACCATCTGGGAGGCCTTCGGCACGCTGATCAAGGAGGGGTACTACCACTCCGGCCCGGACACCCGCGATCGTCTCAAGGACCTGCTGCTCTTCAATACCCGCGCTGCGGAGGACGGGGACGAGCTCATCACCCTCGCCGAGTACGTCGAGGAGATGGAGGAGGACCAGGACGCCATCTGGTACATCACCGCCGAGTCCCGCGAGGCGGCCCTGCGCAACCCCTCCCTCGAGGCGTTCGACAAGAAGGGCTGGGACGTGCTCCTGCTCACCGACCCGGTCGACGAGTGGATGATCAGCGCCTTCTCCGAGTTCGAGGGCAAGCCGCTGAAGTCGGTCAGCCGCGGTGAGCTCGAGCTCGACGACGAGGACGACGACACCGACAAGGCCGACCTCACCGGCCTGCTGCCCTGGATGGAGGAGACCCTGTCCGGTCGGGTGGCGGGCGTGCGCAAGTCGGTCCGCCTGACCGACTCCGCCGCCGTGCTCGTGGACTCCGACGACGGGATCAGCTCCAACATGGAGCGCATCCTCAAGCAGGCGAACCAGGGCGGAATGATGCCGTCGAGTCGACGGATCCTGGAGATCAACCCGGGTCATCCGCTGATCAAGAACCTCGCCGCGCTCCAGGAGAAGGGCGCGATGGAGGTCGCGGCCCCGCTGACCGAGCTGCTGCTCGACGAGGCGCGCCTGCTCGACGGCAGCCTGGATGAGCCCGCCGCCATGGGCAAGCGCGTGCAGGCCCTGCTGGAGCGGGTCGCCGAGCAGGCGGTCCAGGGATGATCCCGGGGGCCCGGGGAGGATGGTGAGCCGCCTCGCAAGGCGCGGCCGAATCGGTCCTTTCCGGTCACTCCCCCTACTCCCTTGCGTGCCGAGTGGTTAGGGACACGGCGAACTGGTCTGTGTCCCCCACCCGGAACGCCCCCCATGCGCGTCGCCCTGTTCTTCGACGGGAAGAACCACATGAAGGACCTTCGCCGCGCGGCGAAGGACCGCTGGCTGAACCATGGCCAGCTGGCGGACTGGGCCGTGGAGGCCGTCGGCGGCACCGAGCTGTTTGCGGCATTCTACTACACGGGCGTGCCCACCGCGCATGACGACAACGCCGATCGCCACGCGCTCTCCGACCTGTTGGAGGAGCTGGAGCGGCGCCCGGGCTTCTTCGTCAAGCGCTTCAACCGCCGGGCCAGCCAGCGCGACTGCCCCCACTGCCGCAACACCATCCACTACACCGAAGAGAAGATGGTCGACACCACCCTGGTGTCGGACGTGATCCTCCTCGCGGTGCGTGACGCCTACGACGTCGCGGTGGTGTTCAGCGGGGACCTCGACATCGCGCCCGCCCTGGAGGCCATCCAGGGTCTCGGAAAGAAGGCCTGGATCGCCACGTTCGGCAGCTCGGGCCTCTCGCGCAGCCTGACCCGCGCCGCCTGGGGCCACATCAACCTGCTCGAGCACATCGACGAGTTCAGCTACGGCGACCTCACCGAGGACTCCCCCACCCTGCCCGCCCCGGTCGCGACCCGGGACGTGGACCAGGAGATCCACCGGGAGCTGCGCCGGGCCGAGGCCCACTTCCAGTCCGGCGGCGGCTTCGTCGGCGCCCACTACTTCATCCACCGCTGGAAGGGACACAACATCCCCGACGCGCCGGAGCTGCGCCGCCAGTCGCTCCAGCGCCTGCTCGCCCAGAACCGCGTGCAGACCTACCAGGTGGACGGCAAGACCGCCCTGCGCACCCTCGACGACTCGGTGGACTTCGGCATGGGGGACGACCGCGAGTCCGGCGGTGGCTCCGACGGCAGCGAGCTCGACGACGAGGAGCTCGGAGGCACCTGGTCCTCGGACCAGGACAACGGCGGCCGCCAGCGCTCCCCGGAGACGGTAGTGCGCCGGGTCGTGCGCAAGAAGTGAGGGCGGAGCTCCGCTTTGGGGTACTCGTGGCGGCGCTGCTGCTGCCGGGCGCGGCCCGTGCGGACGACTTCGACCCGACGGCGTCGATGTGCTTCCAGTCGGAGCCGCTCCAGCGCATGGTGTACAGCACAGAGGCCCAGGTCCGCGTGGTGGACGCACTCCCGGACCACGCGAAGGCGCTGCTCGACGGAGCTGCCGTGGTCTCGGAGCCCGACGAGGCGGACGCGACCTCCGTCGTGTCGCTGGCCCTGCGTCGACCGGACACGCGGTGGACCCTGATCCCGGTGGGGGACAACAGCGAGTTCGCCTCCACCGGCCTGAACGGCGTCAGCCGGGTGGACCTCACCGGCGATGGCGTGCCCGAGATCGCGGTCGAGCTGCTGCGCGGTTCCCACACGCGCCTGTCGACCTGGTCCGGCTCGAGCGGCTCCACCACCACCGACTTCGTCGTCCTCGACCCCGCTCGAGATCGCATGCTGATCCGGGTGACCCGCCAGGTGGGCTTCGACGTGCAGCCTCCGCGACCGTGTACGGACGGCACCTGCGACGACGGGACGCTCACTGCGAAGGAGCGCGCCGAGCTCCTCTGCGACAGCTGCGCGACCTCCAGTCAGAGCGAGGAGCGCAACCGCATCATCGGCCTTCGAGATGGCATCCTGGAGATCGGCCCGGACGTCTTCGAGGGCTTCGACCGCTCCCGCCTGGACGGGGATGCGACGGGCCTCGCCTGCCCGGAGGGGCGCTTCGCCTGGGCGAGCGGCGCGGGCACGGCGAGCGGCACGGGACACTGGGTGGTCGCGGCGGCACGGCAGGCCCAGCCCGCGCGGTGACGCCTAGCAGCCTGTGCTGCAGAGCCAGCGCGGTGAGCCTGTGCCGAGCTTCATCGGCGCCTCCGACGTCGGACGCTGCGCCAAACCACGCGAAGGACACCTGCTCCCA
>CALATR010000872.1 GCA_937891875.1 uncultured Pseudomonadota bacterium
CGTCGGCGAGACTCCGGTGCGGCTGCTGTCCCGCCACTGGGTGATCACCGACGCGCGCGGCCACGTCGAGCACGTGCGCGGTCCCGGTGTCGTCGGCGAACAACCGCACCTCGCGCCGGGCGAGCGGTTCACCTACACCTCGTTCTGCCCCCTGCCGACCTCCCTGGGCGCGATGCACGGCAGCTACACCATGGAGCTGGACTCCGGCGAGCGATTCGAGGCGACGGTCGCCCCGTTTGGCCTGGTCGACCCGGACACCGAGAACTGACGGGGGTCCGGGGGCGACTCCCCCGGGGAGGCCGAGTTTCGAGGCCGGCAGACGGACTCAGTCGATGCCGGCGAGGCAGGGGCCGGGGCAGTCGCTGACGCCGGCCCGGGACAGCACGCCGCCCGTGCACGTGGTGTGCTCGGTTGCGCAGGCCCACCACGCGGTCGTGTCGCAGGGAGTCGTGTCCAGGCCCCGGGCGCAGACCAGCGCCGGGTCGAGCCGCGCGTCCTCGGGCACACAGGCGAGCCCGTTGACGTGGTCGACGAAGGCGCGGCAGGCGGGGCTGCTGTCGAAGGTCTCGTGGGGCGGCGTGAGGGGCTCGACGACCACGGGCTCCGGCGCGGGTGGCCGGGGTCCGGGGCGGGGTGCCTCCTCGAAGGAGCAGGCGGACAGGACGAGCAGCAGGCTCAGGGCGCGCAAGGGACCTCCGCGCCAGTCCTATCTTGGCCGCCGGGTCGCGCCGGTCGCGGTTCGGGAACACGCATTGCATGCTACGGGTGCACAGGAGGTCCCCATGCGCCACGCCCTGGTCATGCTCGCGGTGCTGCTCGCCGGATGCAGCCCGGTGATCGCCGAGATCCGCTCGACCGAGACCGGCGATCCGGACCCCGATCCGACCGAACTGACCTGCGATCAGGTTGTCGCGGATCTGCTCGACGAGGCGACCCGCATCCGCTCCTGCGAGGAAGACGCGGACTGCGGCCAGGTGCTCGTCGGTACCAGCTGTGGCTGCACCCACGACTGGGTCGCCCGACAGGACGCCGACGCTGGCCGGTTCTACGATCTGGCCGCGCTCGGTGCGGACAAGCAGTGCGAGCTCCCCTTCGACAGCCCCTGCGACTGTCCTGCCGCAGACGGCTTCGCCTGCGTCGACAACCAGTGCGACTGGAAGCCCCCCGCCCCGCCCCCACCGCCCCACTTCACAGACTGCACCGCCGACATGGGCGAGCCCGTCTCGGTCGACCGCATGCAGATCAGCCGCGAGGGCGAGCTGGTCGTCGACGTCAGCCACGGTGGCGGCTGCGCCGAGCACGAGTACGTCGTCTGCTGGCCCGCCCAGGAGTTCGAGGTCGGCCGCCCGCCGCGCGCGCGTCTGGAGATGCTGCACCTGACCCCCGGAGACCCCTGCGATGGCATCGTGGCGGACGAGGTCCGGGTGGATCTCGGGCCGATGCGGGAGGCGTACTCGGAGCAGTTCGACGGCGGCAACGCCATGACCCTGGTCCTGGACCCGCTGTGGACGGTGTACTGGTTCCGGTAGGGGAGGGGCGGAGTTTCGATTTGGATTGGTCGGGGGGTCTCCGGACTTCGGCGCGGTGCTCGGCACAGAGGCACAGAGGCACCGAGGGGTTCACAGAGGTGGCTCTTGGGGTGCGGACGGCGGTCTTCAACACGGAGGAGCGGAGCTCCGGAGATCTGACGGAGGTGGGAGCGGTCTCGGCGGAGACGGACCTGACGGCGACCAGGTTTGGAAGAGGACCCGATCATCCGGGCGGGCAGCGAGACTCGTCCTCTCTGTCGATCAAGAAGAGGACGGCTGGCGGGCAGGAACGGGCCTCACAAGCCCACGGATTCCATGCTTCAGTCCCACACGCGCCGACCCGCCCGGTCGCCTCCGTCAGACCTCCGGAGCTCAGCTCCTCCGTGGTGAAAGCAGACGTTCGAAGAGCCAATATCACCTCTGTGCCGAGCGGTTCCTCGACCCGCCGATGGCCACCACGCCGGACCCGTGCCCCTGACGTCGCCCCTCCCCTTCGCCTACTCCAGCACCTCACTCCAAGGCGGCTCCCACACGCTCTGCACCGCATCCTGCTCGTGCAGCAGGTCCAGCACCTCCGAGAAGGCCGCATCCCCGCCGAGTGTCGCCGAGTCCCCGACGCACACCAGCAGCCTGCGCGCGCGGGTCAGGGCGACGGTGAGGCGGCGGCGGTCGGCGACGAAGCCGAGGTCGCCGTCGGGGTTGGACCGGACCCAGGAGCAGACGATGACCTCGCGCTCCTGGCCCTGGAAGGCGTTGACGGTCGCGGCCTCGACGCCTGAGGGCAGAGCTTCCTTGAGCTCGCGGACCTGCGCGTTGTAGGGGGTGATCACGCCGATCAGGCCGCTCGGTACGCCCGCCTCGCGGAGCTGCTGCACGACCGCGGCGACGACTTCGACCTCGAGGCCATTGAACGTGGAGCGGGTCGCGGGGTCGAGCTCCTCGTCGGCCTCGGCGCCGGCGGTGTCGATCCACAGGGTGGCCCGGGTGGTGAGGGGAGTCTCGGCGACGCCGGGCAGGTCCGCCAGGCGGTGCTCGGCGACGGCGGGGTGGGGCTCGTAGGTGTCGCCGTAGACGGGCTCGACCAGCGCCTGGATGTCCCGGTGCATGCGGTGCTGGGTGGCGAGCATGGGCATCGGCAGGGCGGTGGCGCCGGGCTCGACCAGGCGCGCGAGCATGGAGCGCTCGAGGGGTGAGCTCGGGGCGCGAACGACCGGTCCGAGCTGGTGCGGATCGCCGAGCAGGAACAGGCGTTCGACGTAGGGCACGACGGTCCAGATGGCGGGCTCGAGCGCCTGGGTCGCCTCGTCGACGAGGGCGGTCGTGGGGCGGGGCAGGTGGGGGGCGCGCCAGGCCAGGGTGCCCAGCGTGGTGGCGATGACCTGGGCGCTCGCGAGGGCGGCGTCCTCGGCGCGGGTGATCAGATCGCGGCGCTCGCCGAGCAGGCGGCCGTATGCGCTGCGGCTCTCGCGATCGTCGCGGCCGACCAGGCGGGACAGATCGCGGTCCATGACCCGCAGGGCCTCGCCGTAGGGGCCGCGCTCGACCCGCTGTTTCAGGGCGTACTCCCTGCCGATCGCCGACATGCGACCCCAGGCGCCGACCCGCACGACGTCGAGCCCGGCCTCGACCGCGCGCCCCACGAGGTGGTCGACCGCGGCGTTGCTGTCGGCCAGCGCCCAGGGGCGCTCGTGAGGCACCAGGGAGCGGAGCAGGGCGACCATCACCTGGGTCTTGCCGGTGCCCGGCGGTCCGTGGATGAGGGCGAGCTCGGCACAGGCGAGGGCGTGCTCGGCGGCCTCGCGCTGGGACGCGTTGAGACGATCGTCGAGCAGTGGGGGCGGGTGCGAGGAGGGGTGGCCGGGGGCGCGCTCACCGAGGAGCACATCGCGGAGCTCGGAGCGGTGGCCGTCGGCGCGGGCGAGGGCGTCGGCGTAGCGGCGCCAGGTGGTGGGATCGAAGCGCAGGGTGACGACGGCGCGCTGGTCAGGCTCGACGTCTCCGCGGACCCGCACCTCGGCCCAGCGTGCGTCCGCGTCGTCGACCCGTCCCTGGAGGCGACCGCGGGCGGTCTCGACGTCCACGCGATCGCCCGGGCTGATCCCGTCGTGCAGGGTCACGCCAGGAGGGGCGCGCAGGGTCAGGCGCAAGGCGTCCCGGCTGGCCCAGCGCACCTCCTCGATGGTGCACGCCGGCCAGGCGACGCCCGCAGCGATCCGCTCGTCCACGGGAAGATCGGCCAGTCGCTCCAGGGCATCGCGCTCCCAGGCGCCGGCCTCGGCGAGGGCCTCGTGCAAGGATTGCAGGTGGGGATGAGCGGGCACCGCGGTGGTCCTTCGACAGCTGGGACGGCCGGGGTATCCCACGGGAAGGGAGACGCCGTGTCATTCGATCCGGTCCAAGCCGCAGAACACCTCGCCGATCGCGTCCCGTACGCGACGGATGCGCCGAAGGGCGGGTGGCCCGCCACCTGTCCCGCCCGGGAGCTGGCGCGATCGCCGGCCGCCGCCGCGGTCGGTCATCTGGCCGCGCGCTCGGGGCTGGGCCTGTTCCACACCGAGTGGCGCCGCCTGCTGGCGCTGCCCGAGGACTGGGTGCCCGCCCACGACCCCAGCCTGGCCGAGCCCCCGTCCTGGGGCGGCGGTGTGCTGCCCGAGCGCAAGTACCAGGCCTTCCGCCACGACCAGGCGCTGGGCGGCTACCACCCGGGGATGCGCGCCAAGTGGACCGCCCACGAGCTGTGCCATGGCCTCGTCGGCTTCGCCTGGCGCCCGGACGCCAGCCCGCTCTTCCTGGCCACCGCCGGTCGGATCGCCGAGCTGGTGCCCGTCGTGCTGTGGTACTTCCTCGACGAGGCCCACCTGCGCCGCTGCCCGCGCCACAGCCACGGCGGCGCCCTGTACCGCAGCCACTGCCCCGCCTGCGAGGCCATCGCCGCCCCCCGCCTGGACGAGCTCTTCGCCGAGCAGCTCCTCGAGGAGGGGCGCCTCTTCGTCGAGCGTGAGCTGGCCGGTGTGCGCGAGACCCTGCGCACCGGCGTGCCCGTGCCCCACGTGCACGGCGGCCTGGACCTGTGCTCGGACGGCGTGGCCTACGCCGCCGCCCATGGCCCACGCCTGCACAGCGAGGCATTCCATCGCTACATCGAGGGCTTTGCGGTAGAGGGCGGCGGGCTGTCCACCTCGCTGGAGGCGCTCACGGCCCGGGCGCTGGAGGTGCTCGACGGCATTGCCCAGGGGGACGAGGTCGTACCGCTCGCGCCCACCCGCGCCCACGGCGAGGCGCGCTGGGCGCTGCAGGATCTGGCCTGGCGCCTGCTCACCGTGTGGCACGACACCGACGGCGACGCCGCCGACACCCTGTCCGATCTGGTCGACGGGCTCGCCGAGGCCTGCGCGCTCACCGCCCGGGACGAGGTCGACGCCACCCAGGTCCGCACCCGCGCCGCGGAGGCGTTCCAGGCCGCGCGGGCCGGCTACGAGGCGCTGTTCGAGGACTACGCCGTGCCCGAGCCGGCCGATGTGTTCGCCCTCGGCCACGACCTGCTCGGCGTCGGAGGAGCCCGCAGCGAGGGCCAGATCCTCGAGGGTCTCGTCGACGCGATGCCCGGCACCATCACCCTGCTCCAGCCGGACGTGGACGCCTTGATCTCGGCGTTCGTCGAGCAGGATCGGCCGGTGCGCGTGCCGCTGGGCCGCCGGTTCGCGAGCTGGATCGCCGGAGACGCTCCCCCCGAGGTGGGCGCCCTGGCCCGCTTCGAGGCGGCACTGACCCACCTGCCTCCCGCTGATCCGTTGGTGGTCGGACTCGGCGGCCCGAAGCCCGGGGACCCGGTGCGCCTGGCGGAGGGCGTGGTCGTGCTGCGCGAGGACGTCGACGTGGTCGAGCTCGCGCGCTCGGTGGAGTTCGGCGACGTCATCCGCGCCGGGGACCGCATCGTCGACGTCGACGGCCAGCCCGTGCCCGAGCGACCCTCAGCCCTGGTCCTCGTCCGCGACCCGGTCGGCGAGGTCATCCTGCTGGACGTCGAGGCCGGCGTCGGCGATCAGCTCCTGGGTCTTTGGGACGGCGGGCCGCTGGAGGTGGCCTGGGGCGAGTGGGAGGCACTCGTGCAGGCGGGTGTGCTGCGGCCGGTGAGGTGGGGGGTCTGAGAGGGTGTGGAGCGGAGCGGACTCGACCGGCGGAGGTCGCGTAGCTTCGACCGGGGGAGTGGAGGCTCGGTCTCCAGTCTCCAGTCTCCAGTCCCCAGTCCTACGGCAGCGGATCCACCCCGGTCTGATCGGTGCCCAGCCCACATCGAAGCCACCGCGCACGAAATCCCTGCGAATCCCAGATATTCGTGGATTGCAACACCGGTCTTCGCCGCGACCGCTCCCTGGCCGGCCGAAGCTGGAGACTGGCGACTGGGGACCGGCCCGCCACTCCATCGGTCGTAGCGACGCGACGCTCTCGCGAGGCGACCCCGCTACCCGCAGCGACGCGATTCCCGCGAGACGACTCCTGCGCCCAGACGGACCCGCCGGAATTGACCCGACTCTCTCCTCAGGACCCGTACTTGACCGAGCAGCCCCACGCCTGGCTCTTGCTCGCCGTCACGTCCTGACCCGCCAGCACCGCGTCGATCGCGTTCTGGGTGAACGGGATGTAGCCGGACTCGGGGCGCTCGTTGCGGGGGGCGTTGTCGAGGCCGCCGGCGTAGACCAGCGTGCCCTCGGGGTCGATGACGAACATGTGGGGGGTGGTCTTGGCGCCGTACATGCGGCCGACCTTGCCGCTCTCGTCGACCAGGACCGGGTTCTTCATGGCCCAGTCGGCGACCGCGGCCTTGTTGGTGTCGATGCCGTGGCCCTGCTTGCCGGGGGCGCCCGAGTTGATGGACAGCCAGACCACGCCCTTGTCCATGTTGGTGGCGGCCATGTCCTTGAGCGGGCCCTCCCCGTGGGCGGCGACGACGAAGGGGCAGCCCGGGTTGAACCACTCGAGCACGACGGTCTTGCCCTTGTAGGCGGACAGATCGTGGCTCGCGCCGTCCAGGTCGGTCAGGGTGAAGGTGGGCGCGGCCTTGCCGACCTCGGCCTTCGTCGACTCGGTGGCGGTCGCGGTGTTCGCCTCGGTGGTCTCGGCCTTCGCGTCGGCCTGCTCGCCGGTCGCCGGGGCCTCGGCGGGGGCGGGCGCGCCGGTGCAGGCGGTGGTACCGAGGGCGAGGGCGCTGGCCAGGATCACGATGCGCATGGGACCTCCGTCTTGGGGACGGCCGGCGTAACGCGCGCGGTTTGTGAGCAACCCGCTGCAGCTGTCACCCTCTGTCCCAGCCGTACCGTGTCGCACCGCTGGCGCGCTTCCGCGGGTAGGCTGCTCCCCCTGGAGGGCCCATGCTTCGCCTCGTTCCCCTGCTCCTGCTGCTGGCCTGCACCCCCAAGGCCACCACGCCCGACGTCGCCGCCGACGTGGTCCTCGCCACCGACGGTCCCTTCGCCGGCGTCACCGCCAGCGCCCCGCTCCCCTTCGACCCCGGCGTGCGCACCGGCACCCTCGACAACGGCCTGCGCTGGTTCATCGAGACCAACGAGGTGCCCGATGATCGCGTCGTGCTGCGGCTCGTCGTCGAGGTCGGGTCGGTGCAGGAGGACGACGATCAGCAGGGGCTCGCCCACTTCGTCGAGCACATGGCCTTCAACGGCTCGGAGAACTTCCCGGGCAACTCCCTGATCACCGAGCTCGAAGGCCTGGGATCGCGCTTCGGCCCCCACATCAACGCCCACACCAGCTTCGACGAGACGGTCTACAAGCTGCAGCTCCCGACCGACGATCCCGCCATCGTCGACACCGGCTTCCGCATCCTCGGCGACTGGGCCGGTGGCCTCGCCTTCGAGACCGAGGAGATCGAGAAGGAGCGCGGCGTGGTGCTCGAGGAGTGGCGCCAGGGGCTCGGCGCCGGTCGCCGCATCTTCGACCAGCTCCGTCCGCTGACCTTCAAGGACAGCCGCTACCTCGATCGCCTGCCCATCGGCACCGAGGAGTCCCTCACCACGTTCACCCCCGACGCGGCACGGCGGTTCTACAAGGACTGGTACCGGCCCGACCTGATGAGCGTCATCGTCGTGGGCGACGTCGATCCCGACGAGATGCAGAAGAAGATCGAGGCGACCTTCGGCGGGCTTCAGAACCCGGCGAAGGCGCGGGAGCGCGTCGTGTACGAGATCCCGCCCCACGACGAGACCCTGGTCAAGGTCGCGACCGATCCCGAGGTGCCGATGGTCAACCTCGGCATCATGCAGAAGCACGACTACCTCGAGGACGCGACCCACGGCGGCTACCTGAACAGCCTGCGCAAGCAGCTCTTCACCGCGATGGTCAACGCCCGCCTCGCCGAGGTCGCCCAGCAGCCGGGCACGCCGTACCTCGGAGCCGGCGCCGGCGAGCAGCGCATGACCCCCACCGAGGGCGTGTGGGCGATCGGTGGCGGTGCCCCCGAGGACAAGGCGCTCGACGCCCTGCGCTCCATCTGGACCGAGGTCGTGCGGATCAAGCGCCACGGCTTCACCGAGCCCGAGCTGGAGCGCGCCCGCAAGGCCGTGCTGCGCGGCTACGACAGCTACCTCCAGGAGAAGGAGAAGACCCAGAGCGTCACCCACGCCGAGGAGCTGATCCGCCACGTCACCACCGACGAGCCCGTGCCCGGCATCGAGTACGAGGTGCAGATGGCCAAGGCCTGGGTGCCGCGGATCACCGTCGAGGAGATCAACGCCTGGGCGAAGGACTGGATGCCCGAGGAGTCGCGGGTCATCACCGCGGTCATCCCCGAGAAGGAAGGGCTTACGCCACCGACCGAGGACCAGCTGGTCGCGGTCATGAAGGAGGTCGAGGCCAGTGAGATCGCACCCTGGGGCGACAGCGGCGAGCTGGCCTCCCCGGTGCCCGAGCGACCGGCCCCGGCGAAGATCACCGCGCGGGACGACACGTATCAGGAGTCCCTCGGATTCTCTGGGATCACCCTGGAGAACGGGGTGAAGGTCTGGTTCCGCGAGACCGACTTCAAGAACGACGAGATCATCATCCACGCCTTCCGTCGCGGGGGGCACCGGGCGGTCGGCGACGACGACTACATCGCGCTCGCCCTGTCCAAGGACGTGAAGCTGGCGTCCGGCGCGGGCCCGCTGTCGGCGCCCGACATGTTCAAGTGGATGGCCGGCCGCAAGTTCTCCGGGAACTTCTCCCTGCCCGACTCCTGGGATCAGTTCAGCGGCAGCAGCTCCCCCGAGGACCTCGACGACATGCTCGGCCTGATCCACCAGGCGATGGTGAGCCCGCGCTTCACCGCAGAGGGCCGCGACGAGATCCTGGAGCAGCAGCGCGCAGCGCTCGCCAACCGCGACTCCCAGCCCGGCGTGAAGCTCGCCCGCGAGGTCTCCGAGGCCCTGTGGCCGGACACGCCGCGGCGTCGCTACTGGGAGCTCGAGGACGTCGAGGCTGCCCTGTCCGACGTCGATCGCCTGGAGACCCTCTTCAAGAGCCGCTTCGGCGACGCCAAGGACTTCACCTTCGTCTTCGTGGGCAACCTGCCCGATGACTTCGAGGACGACGTCGCCACCTGGCTCGGCACCCTGCCCGCGACCGGCGAGGCGAAGGGCCCGGGCGAGGTCCCGCTGGAGCGAAAGGCCGGCCCACACGAGATCGTCGTCAAGGCCAACACCGAGCCCAAGGCCAGTGTGCGCATGTCCTGGTACGTGCCAGTGGACGCGGACAGCCTCGACTGGGAGGCGCGCAACCGCACCCAGGCGGTCGACGAGGTCCTGAGCACGCTCCTGCGCGAGGAGCTCCGCGAGGCCCGCAGCGGCGTCTACGGCGTCGGCGTCAGCGTGAGCACCGAGGACGAGTGGCCGGCGCCCGCGGTCACCACCTCCATCAGCTTCACCTGCGATCCCGAGCGGGTGGACGAGCTGTCCGAAGCCGCGCTCGAGATCGTCGACAAGGTGAGGACCAAGGCGGTCGATCAGCGCTACATCGACGAGATGATCGCCAAGCGCACCCGCAGCCGCGAGGAGCGGCTCAAGTCCAACGCCTTCTGGGCCCGTGCCTTCATGGGGGCGCTGGCTCGCGACGAAGACCCCAACGAGATCCTCACCTACGACGAGCGCAACGAGTCGCTGACCCCGCAGGTGGTCCTGGAGGCGGCGAAGACGTACCTGCCGTCGAGCGAGCCGGACCTGGTGTCGAAGCTCCTTCCTGCCGAGGAGGGGTGAGCCGGGCGGAGGTCGCGTAGCTTCGAGCAGGGGAGTGGAGGCTCGGTCTCCAATCTCCAGTCTCCAGTCTCCAGTCCCCAGTCCCACGACAGCGGATCCACCCCGCACGACA
>CALATR010000873.1 GCA_937891875.1 uncultured Pseudomonadota bacterium
CCAGCCGGTCGCGCCGCCGCACTCGCCACCGGTGCCCGGGGTCAGCAGGAACCAGGTGCCGTCCGCGGCCACGGCGTAGGCCTCGAGCCCGCCATTGCCGCCGTCCTGCCAGGAGTTGCCGTCGTCGTCGTTGGTGCTCGCGACGAGCTTCACGTCGCCGTACAGCTCGCTGATCCCACGCGCGAGGACCTCCACCTCGAGCTGGGAGTAGCGGTAGCGGTCGCTGGGGCGAGCCCAGGGGCGCCACTCGTCGAAGCGGCCGGTTCCAGGGTAGTCTTCGTCGACCTCGGCCTCGTCCCGCAGCCAGGGCCAGGGCTCGGTGGCGTCATCGGCGCACTTGTGCCAGGCGTTTGTGGGGTCGTTGCTGGCGACCAGCACGGCATCACCGGCGATCGAGAGCGCCAGCCAGCCGCCACCGTCGGTCGTCATGTCGCAGTCGACCTGGAAGGCGGGCACGCCGCTGTCGTCGGCGACCCAGTAGCGGCCGTCACCCAGCTCGGGTCGGGCGGCATGCAGGTCGCTGCAGCTCTCGGCGGGGCAGGCGGGGTCCCGACCCAGCTCGGCGGACTCCACATCGGAGATGGACCCGTCGCAGTCGGCGTCGACGCCGTCGCAGGTGGAGGGCGCGCCGGGGAAGACATCCGCGCGGGTATCGTCGCACTCGGCGCAGGTGCGGTAGCCGTCCCCGTCGCCATCGGACTCGTCCAGGCCGTCGCAGTTGCTGTCGGTGCCATCGCAGAGCTCGACCGCGCCGGGGTAGATGGAGCGGTCGAGGTCGTTGCAGTCCTCGGAGGCGTCGAAGCCGTCCCCGTCCTGGTCGGGGGCACAGGCAGCGAGAAGCGCAAAGAAAAGGAGGGAGCGTATCATTCGGCCGACTCCCGCCACAGGATCTGGCCGCCTGGCAGGCGCAGGCCAGCACCGCCCTCGTCGGGCACGTGCAGGGTGGCGCCGCCGCCGTGGCCGAAGGCGTGGCGCTGCCCGATCGTCGTGCCGATCACCGCGCCGGACGGGTCGAGGACCTCGATGGGGACGGGCTCACCGGGAGAGTCCAGGGTCGGGCGCACGGCGCGCAGGCGGGGGGCCTGACCGGGGCGCAGGGCGATCACCCACTGGTCGGTCGGCTGCTGGGGCGCGAGGCGGAACACGCCGTCCACGGCCAGAAATTGCTCGTACAACGCCGCGAACTGGTAGTCGGACACCCAGCGCGGCGAGCAGTAGCTCATGAAGTCGCGGTTTTCGTCGGCGTCGATCAGCTCGCCGTCCAGCACGTCCCAGCCCGGGCCACCGAGCCGGGCGCCGGCGTGGGGGTACTCGTCGTCGGGATTGCCGACGTTGCCGCACGGGGAGTGCCGCCGTCCGTGGGCGTGGCCGAGCTCGTGCACCATCGTCTCCTCGGCGTACCCGTCGAAGGCGGTGCCGACGCTGGCGCGCAGGCCATCGGCGCTGGGGTTGCGCACCAGGTAGGACAGCCCCAGGGTGCAGCCGCCCGAGCAGAACGCCTCGAAGCTGGGGGCGGGCTGGACGAGCCCGTAGGCGTAGGTCCCCTCGGGCAGCCCCTCCGCGACCCGCCACGCCGCGAGGTCCTCGAGCAGGTCGCCCAGGCCCTCGGAGGCGGTGATCTCCACGTCGGTGCGCTGCTCGTCGACCAGGGTGAGGCGCACGTCGCGCACCGGGTACATCTTGTAGATCTGATCGCGCAGGGTCTGCAGGCGCTCGGCGGACACGTCGGGACGGCGGTCCGAGCCGTCGGCGGTGTAGACGAAGGGCACGACGTACACGTCCAGCTCCGGCTGCAGCGGGCTTGTCGGCAGGGGGACGTCGGCCTGGCCCGGACGGGGGAAGCGGGCGTCGGGCCGCTCGTGATCGCCGGTACGCGCGCGCTCGGCGCGGGTCTCGTACACGCCGACCGACCAGCGCACGCCGGGCTGGACCTCGTCACCGGAGAGCTCGAAGTTGATCGTCGAGTCCAGATCGGCGGCGTCGCTGTCGACCACGACCACGTCCTCGACGGTGCGGGTGACGGCGCCCTCGGCGGTGGTCCAGGTGAGCACGACGTCGGCGAGATCGGCGCGTGGACGCCCATCATCGGAGAGGTAGACCCGGAGCAGCCCCGGGCGGCCGGCGACGATGGGCCGCGCTCCCGGCAGCGCCTCCCCCTGGTCCATCAACGCGACCGGCGCGCCCTGGACCAGCTCGACCCGGACGACAGAGGCGTTCTCGGCCAGCGACGGCGGATCGAGGAGCGGCGGGACCTCGAGGGGCTCGTTCCCGGCGCACCCAGCGAGCATGCAGGCGATCGCTGCGAACCGCATGAAGCCTCCGATGACCACGGGCAACGTAGCCGGAAGGGGGGCCATGGTGTCAGTGGAACGTCCGGAGTCCCCCGCCCACGAGGAGACCTGATGCCCTGGATCGCTCGCACGTCCGCGCTCTGCGCGCTGCTGCTGGCCCCGCTCGCCCACGCCTCCCAGGACGAGCTGCCGGCCCAGCTCCCCGATCCCCTGCGCTGGGTCGACGGGGATCCCGATGCCGGCGCAGTGCTCTTCCCCGAGACGCATGGTCGCGTGGATCTGGCGATCTACCCGGCCTATCCGAAGCTCGGAGCGTTCCACTTCTGGCACGGCAGGGTCGAGACCGACCTGGGCATGGTCCGCAAGAACGACCGCTGGGCCGTGCACGCCAGCCTCGCCATGCAGCTGGTCGCCGACCCCCGCAACATCATCGCGTTTCGTCCGACCCGGTCCTACTACGAGGCCATCGGCATGTTCGAGCACCGGCTGGGTCCGGGCGCCCTCTCGGTCGGCTACCACCACCGCTGCTCGCACGGCATGGACGACGCCGTGCCCGGGCGGATCCTCATCCGCAGCGGCCCCGAGGTCGCCTGGGCCGGGCGGACGGACCTGGGCCCGCTGGTGCTCGACCAGCGCCACTTCGCGATGGTCGTGCTCGCCGGCCAGTACGCGGACGACTTCAAGCCGAGGGCGGTCGCGGGGAGCACGGTCCAGCTGTCGACCCGGGCGGGTCCGGTCCAGGCGCGCCTGGCGATCGGCACGGCGCTCGCGCTGGTGGGGGATCAGGGAGAAGCGTCGTACTACCTGATGGATCCCGTGGGACAGGTCCGGATCGAGGTCCTGCCGTCCGTCGCCGCGAGCGTGGACCTGCAGGGCGAGGCGTTCGACGGCAGCGTGCTCGTGCACGCCCAGCGGGTGTTGGACACGGGCTTCGGCTCGCAGCAGGAGCCCGGCTGGCTGGTGTCGGTGGGGCCGGCGTTCCGCTGGTAGTCAGTCGTCGAGGAAGCCCGCGATCCGCTCCCGGAGCATCTGGCGCATGCGCTCGGTGCCGCCCGGGCTCTTGAGGTCGCCGGCCAGCACGTGGCCGTTGTCGCCGGGCGCGACCTCCCAGACGGTGACCTCGGAGTCGGGCGCGCGGTCGAGCCAGGACATCGCGTACTCGGCGTCGATCACGCCGTCGTCGGGGTTGACGATGGTACGCAGGGGGACGTCGACCTCTTCAGGGGGCAGGCTGCGGACCGCCGCGAGCAGGTCCATCATCGCCACGACACCGTGGGTCTGGTAGCAGACGGTCCAGTAGTGGCGCTGTGCGTCGGTCTCGTGCTCGCCGCAGCGCGACGGGATCGCCAGCGACAGGATGCGGGAGCCCCACGGCCACAGCAGGAGCTCCGCCAGGGGGTTGTCGACCTTGAGGTTCGGCGAGGTGAGCGTCACCCCGGCGAGGGCGTCGTCGCGCTGATGGCGGCGAGCGAGCCACAGGGCCAGGGCCGCGCCGGTGGAGGTCCCGACCACGACGATGCGATCCCCGGTGCGCCGGCCCACCTGGTAGCCGAGCTCGGCGTCGGCGAGCCAGGCGTCCGCGGAGACCTCGGCCATGTCGCCGCCCTGCAGCCCGTGGCCGTTCAGGCGCACATGAACCAGGTTTGCACCGAGATCATCGGCAACCTGCTCGAGCACGGGGTGGAGCTCGCGCGGGCTGGCGGAGAAGCCGTGCAGGCTGACCAGGGTCAGCGGTGTGCGGGTCCCCGGCTGGCCGTGCCAGCGGATGTGGGACGCGGTGCCGTCGATGACGTCGCCGGCGGCGTGCTCACGGGCTGCGAGCCACGCGTCGAGGTCGGCCGGGTCCCGGGGCACGATCGCGTCGATGGCGTGGGGATCGGGACCGACCACGGCGGGACGGCGCCCCAGCGCGACCAGCGCCGTGAGCCCCGCGAGGACCACCAGGATCCAGCCGAACGGGCGCACTCGGACCTCCCGTCGGCGGTGATACCACGCGCCGACCTGCGGATCCTCGCGCTCCGATCGGAACCTCTGCGCGGGGGGGTGGTCCAGTCGTGCGACAGCGCCGATCCACCCATGGGTCGGGTACGCTGTGCACAGGGAGGCCCGGACGGTGGATCCCAGCATCCTGGAGCTTGCGGAGCAGGGCGGACCCTGGGCCTGGGCGGTCCTGGTCGCCGCTGCCCTGCTCTGGCTGCCCAACCTGGGCCTGTCCACGACTGCTGCGACCGGTCGCCGGGTGCCCACGGGCGCCTTCCTGATGCTGGTCGTCTTCCTGGTCGCCCTGGCGGCCCTCGGCTCCTGGTTCGGGGTGCTGGACGCGCGTCACGACCTGGCTCGGGTCGGCGCCGGCGATCGGGTCCGGGTGACCGGTCAAGCGCTGGAGTACGCCTGGATCCCCATGATCCTCGCGGGTCGCCTCGCGCCGGCCCTGTGCACGGTCGGCGCCATCGCCGTCGCGATCGGGGCGTGGCTGCGGGCCCCCGACGGCCGCTTCTCCGTGCCCCGACACGCGATCGGCCCTGTGCTGCTGGGCCTCCTGGGCGCAGGCGTCGGCGCGCTCGTGGACCAACGCCTCGCGCTCGCGGCCATCGGCGCCGTCGGTGCGCTCGCCATCGTGTCCGTGCCCGACGATGACGACCCCCACGAGCGCCGCTCCCTGGCCGCACGCCGGACCCGCGTGGCGGTGCTGGGTCTGGCCGGGGTCGTGCTGGCCCTCGGCGGTGCCGTCGTCGCCGCGATCGCCCGCGCGGACGGCCTGCTCGCCCTGACCCCGTGGCCGGGCGCCGAGGTGGTCTCGTTCTACACCCCCGAGGCCGTGCTCGGACGCCACGCGCTCCTGCCCGCTGGTCTCGCCCCCCTCGGGCTCGTCGGGCTCGCCGGCCTCGCCGCGGTGCTCCCGCTGTCCCCCTCGCTCGGCGGCGTGCGGACCTGGCTGGGGGGCGGCCTGACCGCGCTCGCCACCGCCGTCCTGCTGGCGGTGTTCGGCAACGTCGCCTGGATGCGCACCGACACCTGGGAGGCGGTGCTGCCGCCGCGGACCCAGGTCGCCGTTCCCCACGTCGAGCGCGTCGTCACCGGCGTCATCGAGCAGAACCCGCCCCTCTCCCACCGGCTCACCTGGACCCCCCGGGGCGTGCAGATCGACGGTGTGCCGGTGCATCGGGCCGCGAGGATGCCGTCCACGCGACCGCCGCTGCACGACGCGGTCGCCCAGGCCTGGCAGGCGAGGCAGGACCTGCGTCATGGACCCGACGGTGGCGCGCCCTGGGACATCGAGGCGCCCGCCGTCGCCCGCGCGAGCGACGTCGCCCCCATGCTTCGGGCGCTGGTGCTCGAGGATCCCGACGTGGCGCGGGCCGGCATCGAGCTGGTGGTCGTCGGCGCCGATGGCTACCCGGGCGCCGTCCCGGTGCGCCTGCGCATGGGCTCCGGTCCCGCCGACGTCTCGGTCGCCGTCGACGGCACGCGCTCCTGGGACGACGTGATCGCCGACGTGGAGGTCCTGCGCGCAGCGGGCCGTTCGCCAGTCTTGGTGATCCCCGCACAACTCGGGGGACGTGGGGAGCGTTAGCATGGGCCTCGCCCTGGAACGTCGATGACCACCTGCACCCTGACCCGCTCCCTGCCCTCCGGCACCCAGCTGCGCTGGCTCACCTTCGATCGCCCGCCCGAGGGCTACCGGGAGCCCGGACAGTTCGTGCAGGTCGAGATCGGCGGGGAGAAGGCCTACTTCGCGATCGCATCGGCCCCGGGACGCCCCCTCGAGCTCCTGGTCAAGGAGGATGGGGACGCCGCGCTGGCGCTCGCCGGGCTGCAGGTGGGGGACACGATCGAGGTGTCGTCCGCCATGGGCGAGGGCTTCGGGGCGTCGGCGACCCACCCGCGGCACCTGGTCTGCCTGGTGAACGGCTCTGCCTTGTCCGCGGTGCGGCCGGTCATCGAGCAGGAGGTCCAGGCCGGCCTCGTCCGCCCGGTCAGCCTGCTGCTGGGCGTGCTCACCCCGGACCGCCAGCCCTTCGCCGACGACCTGGCCCGCTGGGCCCGCGAGGGCGTGGCCGTGCACGTGGTGGTCGATCCTGCCCACGAGGGCTGGTCCGGCCTGATCGGGTTCGTGCAGCTGGCGGCCCAGGAGCTGGGCCTCGTGCGCGACGACGTGGCGGTGGTCGCCTGCGGGGTGCCGCCCATGCAGGACCACGCCGCCGAACTCTACAGGGAGGCTGGGCTGGATCCCAGCTTCTTCCTCACCAACTTCTGATCCCGGCCCGGGAGGACTCCATGGCGAACAAGCCCAACTACTGGGACTACCTGCGCTTGCCCGAGCTGCTGCACCTGCAGGACGGGATCGAGTCCTCCGAGGCGGACGTCTCGGTCGACGAGCTGCACTTCATCGTGGTGCACCAGGTCTACGAGCTGTGGTTCAAGCTCATCATCCGCTCGCTGCGCCTGGCCCGCGACCACCTCGCCGAGCCCCGCGTGGACGAGGAGACCATCCCCTACGTCGTGCACCACCTGCGCCGGGTCAACACGACCCTGGACCTGATGGTGCGCCAGTGGCGCGTGGTCGAGACGCTCACGCCGCAGGACTTCCTCGCGTTCCGCGACAAGCTCGTGCCCGCCAGCGGCTTCCAGAGCTTCCAGATGCGCGTCGTCGAGTGCCTCATGGGTCTCGATGAGAGCCAGCGCATCCGCTACGGCAAGGTCGAGCCGCTGGACCACATCCGCAACCTCGCCGAGCACAGCCCCGGTGGTGCGGTGGCCTGGGGCATGCTCTCCGCCGCCCGCGACGAGCAGTCCATCCTGGGCGCGCTCAACCAGTGGCTGCACCGCACGCCGATCCAGGGCTCCCAACCGGACGATCCCAACGACGATGCCGTGGTGACGGGCTTCCTCGACGCGTACATCGCCCGGATGGACGAGAACCACGAGCGCCAGCTTGGCGACATGATCACGCGCCTGGGCGAGGACCATCGGGAGCACCTGGAGGCGCGCTTCGCCGACATCAAGCAGGCGGCGCGGACCTTCCTGTTCGCCGAGGACGTCATCCCGGAAGAGCAGGCCACGACCCGTCGGATCCGCGCGGCGGTGCTGTTCATCGAGTCCTACCGCGACCTGCCCCTGCTCTCCTGGCCGCGCCTGCTGCTCGACGTCATCGTCGAGATGGAGGAGCAGATGCTGCTCTTCCGCAACGGGCACGCGCGCATGGTCGAGCGGGTCATCGGGCGGCGGGTCGGCACCGGCGGCTCGACCGGCGTGACCTACCTCGACGAGACGGCCAACTACCGGGTCTTCCGCGACCTGTGGGCCATCCGGACCGTGCTGCTCCCCAAGAGCCGCCTGCCTCCGCTGCAGCAGCCCGAGTTCTACGGGTTTGCTCGGCGGTGAGCGCCTGACCGATCCCGCATGAGGTAGGCTCGTCCCCATGGACGACCTCCGCTGGCCCGAGCCCGGGTCCCCCGAAGAGCTGGCTGCCTGGGACCGGCTGAACGCCCACATGGGGGAGCTCTACCGGGCGCTCTCCTCCGACCCGCGCCAGCCCCAGGACGTGGTCGTGGTGCCGTCGCTGTCGCTCGACGCGCGCGAGCTGCAGAAGATCACCGGCGTGTGGCACTACGAAGAGCGCATGCTGGTGAACCTGATGCTCCTGCGTCAGCCCCGCACGCGCCTCATCTACGTCACCAGCCAGATGATCGACCCGTACGTGGTCGACTACTACCTGTCCCTGCTGCCGGGCGTGCCCAACGATCACGCCCGTCGGCGGCTCGTCATGCTCCACTGCGCGGACAGCTCGCCCAAGCCCCTGTCGCAGAAGATCCTGGAGCGACCGCGCCTGGTCCGACGGATCCTCCAGGAGGTGCGCCACCCCGATCGCGCCCACCTGGTCTGCTTCAACAGCACCTCGCTGGAGCGCACCCTGGCCGTGCGGCTCAACCTGCCGCTGCACTCGGTAGACCCGCGCCTGAACGACCTCGGCACCAAGTCCGGCTGTCGGGAGGTCTTCCGGGAAGCGGGGATCGACCTGCCGTATGGGCATGAACGTCTGCGGACGCAGGAGGACATCGCCTTCGCGCTCGCCGACATCAAGCGCCACGATCCGACGGCCCGCAAGGCGGTGGTGAAGCTCAACGACGGCTTCTCCGGCGAGGGCAACGCGGTCTTCCGCTACCAGGCGCTCGACGCTGCCGATCCCGACCTGGAGAAGCGGATCCTCGACACCCTGCCCACCCCGGCCCTGAGCTTCGTCGCGCCGGCGGAGCGTTGGGAGGCCTTCCGCCAGAAATACCTGGAGATGGGCGGAATCGTCGAGGCCTTCGTCGAGGGCGAGGAGAAGATGTCGCCGTCGGTGCAGTGCCGGGTCAACGGGGCTCGCGAGCCCCAGGTGATCTCCACCCACGATCAGGTGCTGGGCGGAGAGAACGCGCAGATCTTCGAGGGCTGCACCTTTCCCGCCGCCGCGGACTACCGCCTCGAGCTGCAGGACGCGGGCGCCCGGGTGGCGACGGTCCTGGCCGAGCGCGGCGTCATCGGACGCTTCGCCATCGACTTCATGAGCGTGAAGCAGCCCGACGGCAGCTGGGCGCACAAGGCGATCGAGATCAACCTGCGCAAGGGAGGCACGACCCACCCCTTCCTGACGCTGAAGTTCCTGACCGCCGGCGGGCTGAACCTCGAAGATGGCCTGTTCTACGCGCCATCTGGCAAGCCCAAGTACTACTTCGCCACCGACACCCTGCAGGAAGATCGGTACCGGGGTCTTCTCCCGGTCGACCTCGTGGATATCGTGGTCTATCACGGTCTCCATTTCCACGGCCCCACGGAGCGCGGCGTGGTCTTCCACTTGATTGGTGCCCTGTCCCAGTTCGGCAAGCTCGGCATCGTCGCGATCGGCGACAACCCCACCCAGGCGCGGTTCCTCTACCGACGGACGCTGCAGGTCCTGGATGAAGAGGTCGGTCGTGCGCGAGGGCGCCGGTGACCCAGAACCGCTGGCTGCCGCTGGTCGGCATCATCCTGTTCCTCGGCTTCCTCGGCTACATGATCTTCAGCATGTTGCCGGATCGGGGCAACGTCTCGTGGGATGAGCTCAAGGACGAGATCGCTGCCGGGCACATGAGCGAGGTCATCATCGAGGACCGCGTGGTGCGGGCCTGCCCCCCGAAGGCCGAGGATGGTGGACAGGCGGCCTGCCTGGTCGCCGTGCGGGTCCCTGGGGACGAGGCCTTCGTGCCGCTCCTCGACGAGCAGGGGGTGAAGTACCAGGCGGTGCCGCCGGGCGGCTGCAACGGCGCCACCCTGTCCGTGCTGCTGGTGCCGTTCATCATCCTGCTGGTGTTCTGGTTCTTCCTGGCTCAGCGCGATCAGCGCACCGGGGGCGTCGCCGCATTCTCCCGCAGCTCGGCGCGGCTCGTGCCCGAGGAGGGCACCGGGGTCACCTTCGATGACGTGGCCGGTGTGGACGAGGCTGCCGAGGAGCTTCAGGAGATCGTCTCCTTCCTCAAGACCCCGGAGAAGTTCACCGCGTTGGGCGGACGGCCCCCCAAGGGCGTGCTCCTGGTGGGTCCCCCGGGAACGGGCAAGACCCTGCTGGCGCGCGCGGTCGCCGGGGAGGCGAAGGTCAGCTTCCTGACCATCAGCGGCTCTGACTTCGTCGAGATGTTCGTCGGCGTCGGTGCAGCGCGGGTCCGCGACCTGTTCAAGACGGCGCTCGAGCACGCCCCCTGCATCATCTTCGTCGATGAGCTGGACGCGGTCGGCAAGGCGCGCGGCGCTGGCGGACCGGCGGGCAACGAGGAGCGCGAGCAGACGCTCAACCAGCTGCTGGTGGAGATGGACGGCTTCGACAATCGCCGCGGCATCATCGTCATGGCGGCGACCAACCGTCCGGAGACGCTGGACCAGGCGCTGCTCCGTCCGGGACGCTTCGACCGCCAGGTGCTGGTCGACCGGCCCGACCTCATCGGTCGCAAGGCGATCCTCGAGGTGCATGCCCGCAAGCTCAAGCTCGGACCGGACGTCGATCTGGAGGAGCTGGCGCGGATCACGCCTGGCTTTGCTGGCGCCGATCTCGCGAACGCGCTCAACGAGGCTGCGCTCCTGGCCGCCCGTCGCGAGGCCGCCGCGATCGAGATGCAGGACGTGCGCGAGGCGATCGAGCGTGTCGTGGCCGGACTGGAGAAGAAGTCGCGGCGCCTCTCGCCGGGCGAGAAGCGCATCGTCGCCTACCACGAGGTCGGCCACGCCATCTGCTCGGCGTCCAGCCCGGGCGCGGATCCGGTGACCAAGATCAGCATCATCCCCCGCGGCGTGGCCGCCCTCGGCTACACCTGGCACGCGCCCAACGAGGAGCGCTACCTGCAGAGCAAGGCCGATCTGCTCAACCAGATCACGGTGCTCTACGGCGGACGGTCGGCGGAGGAACTCGTCTTTGGCGAGGTGACCGGCGGCGCGTCCGACGACATCCGCCGCGCGACCCGCATCGCCCGGGCCATGGTGACCGAGCTGGGCATGTCCAAGCGGGTCGGAGCCGTGCGCTACGCCGACGAGAACCCGAACCCGTACGGACTGCCGTCGGCGGGCAACCGCTACGGCGTCGGTCCGGACACCGGGCGGATCATCGAAGAGGAAGTGCGGCTCATCCTGTCGCGCTGCCAGGACCGGGCGCGCCAGATCCTGCGCGACAACCGCGCGCTGCTGGAAGAGATGGCCGCCCACCTCATCGAGGACGAGGTGCTCGAGGGCGCCGAGATGGACGCCTTCCTCGCCCGCGCGGACCAGGCCGAGAGCCTGGAGGACCGCCCCACCGAGGAGTGGCCGGGATCGGCGGGTCAGGACCACTGGCCGGGCTCGGAAGGCGCGGACGAGTGGTCGGACGACGTGGGGTAGGGCGAGCCCGAGCCCGAGCCCG
>CALATR010000874.1 GCA_937891875.1 uncultured Pseudomonadota bacterium
GCAGGGAGGGAGGCGCGAGCCAGCGGGCCCACAGGGCCACGCCGGTGCCGAGCGGTCCAGCGAGCAGGGTCGTCCACGCGCCGAGCAGGGCGGTGCCCACCAGCGCCATCGCCGCCGCGGTGAGCGCCGCGGTCGACAGGGTGTGGGCCGCCTCCACCGCCAGCACGACGAAGGCACCCAGGTAGATCGCGACGAAGAGCCCGGTACCGGTGAGCACCAGCGCGCCGACCAGCTGGCCGCCAGGGGTCCGCGCGAGGCGCCAGGCCCTCACTCCTCCTCCCCGTCGAAGTCGTCATCGTCGAAGTCGTCGTAGTCGGTGGAGTCCTCGGCGCGCGGAAGCTGCACCGTGAAGGTGCTCCCCTCCCCCGGCTTGCTCTGGACGGACAGGAACGCGCCGGTCGCCAGCGCCAGGTGCTTGACCATCGCCAGGCCCAGGCCGGTGCCGCCGACCTCGCGGGCGCGGCCCTCGTCGACCCGGAAGAAGCGCTCGAAGATCCGGTCGAGGTGGGCGGGCTCGATGCCGATGCCGGTGTCCCGCACCTCGACCCGCACCGTGTCGTCCTGGGCGTAGGCGCGCACGACGATGCCGCCCTCCCGGGTGTACTTCACCGCGTTCATCACCAGGTTTCCGAGGATGACGTCCAGGGCCTCGGCGTTGGTGCGGACCGCCAACTGGGGCGGACAGTCGAGCTCGAAGTCGAGCCCCTTGCGCCCAGCCGCGTCCACCGACGGGATGACCGCCTGGACCAGGAGGGGCTCGAGACGCAGGCTCTCCTGGGCCAGCTCGCCGAGTCGGGCCTCGACCCGGGCCAGGTGCATCAGCCCCTCGAAGGTGTCCCTCAAGCGACGGCTGTTCCGCGCGATCGCCTCGACCAGCGGCCGCACGTCGTCCGGCATGCGGTCGAGGTCCTCGGACAGGGTCTCCGCGTACCCCAGGATCGCCGCCATCGGGGTGCGCAGCTCGTGGCTGACGTTGGCGACGAAGTCGGTCCGCGCCCGCTCGGCCGCCCGGTAGGCGGTGATGTCCTGGGCGAGCACGCCGATTCCGCCGCCTACGACCTCGATGGGCCGGAGCACGATGGTGCGCTTGCCCGGCACGAGCCGCACCTCGTCCCAGATGTCACCGCCGCGCAGGCCGAGATCCACCAGCTCCTGCACCTCGGGCACGGCGAAGACCTCGGTCGGACGCCTGCCGACCGGCTGGGCCCGCAGCTCGAACAGGGCGCGAAAGGCGTCGTTGATCGCGGTGATCCGGCCGTCAGGGCCGCAGACCAGCACCCCGTTCGGCGAGCGCTCGATGAGCGAGGCATACAGGTCGGCCCGGACGCGCTCCTGCCGGGCCCGGCCCCCCGCCCGCTGCAGCGCCTCCTCGGCCGCCTGCGCCAGGGTGGCGAAGTCCTCGTCCTGGACCGGGATGGAGACCTCCGCCGACTCCCCCGCGGCGTCGATCGCCCGCAGGGACGACGACAACCCCTCGACCTCGCCCACGACCGAGCGCGCCGCCAGACGGGCGGCCACCTGGCCGAGCGCGAGCCCGAGGCCCCCGCCGACGACGCCGAGACCGACCTGCGCGCCCGGACCCAGACCCAGCCACCCGCCGGCGAGCACGGCGCCGCCGGTGAGCACTGCGGTCGCGGCCACGGACCAGGTGGTCGCGACGGCAACCCGCCGCGAGAGAGCCACTAGACCGGCGTGCTGTTGAAGCGGTAGCCGACGCCGCGCACGGTCTCGACGAACGGTGCCGCCGGGCCGAGCTTCTCGCGCAGGCGCTTGATGTGGGTGTCGACCGTGCGGGTGTTCAGGTCGGGCGGCATGTCCCAGACGTCCTGGAGCAGGGCGCCGCGGGTCTGCACCCGGCCGGTGCGCCCGGCCAGCGAGGTCAGCAGGCGGAACTCGGTCGCGGTGAGCGCGACCTCCTCTCCCGAGACCCACACCCGATGGGCGTCCTGATCGATGACCAGCTCGCCGAAGGTGAGGCGACGGCTGTTGTCCTCGGACACGGGAAGGGTGCCGGATGCGACCGCCTGGCGGCGGAGCACGGCCCGGACCCGCAGGACGAGCTCACGCGTCGAGAGGTGCGCCTTCACGACGTAGTCGTCCGCGCCGACCTCGAAGCCGACCACCCGATCGATCTCCTCGCCGCGAGCGGAGAGCATGATGATGGGCACGCTGCGCGTCGCGGCCTCGGCCCGAAGCCGGCGGCAGACCTCCGTTCCCGACAGGTCGGGCAACATGAGGTCCAAGATGATCAGCGACGGCTGCTCCGAGCGGGCGAGCTCCAGGGCGTCGGTGCCATTGGCTGCCTGGATGGTCTCGAAGCCCTCACGCTTGAGGTTGACGTCGACGAGGTTCCGAAGGTCCTCCTCGTCGTCCACGATCAGGATGGGTCGCGTGGTTTCCATCGTTCCTCCGGGGGCACTGGCCTGCAGCACCGCCTCGCGATGTGTCCGGGTGGTCGTGGGACCACGTTAGGCCATCGCGTGCAACCGGGGAATGACGATCCGGCGACGATAGCGCCAGGAACGCGGTCACCGCCGATCCCCCAGGGGGGAAGTCAGCCGTTGAGCACGTAGGCGAGCACCACGCCGCCGACGGCGCAGCCGAGTCCGCCGAACACGAGCAACAGCAGCGTCACGACCACGCCGATGATGAGCCCGGTCTTGCCACCCTTCTTCTCGGCCTCTTCCTTCTTCGGGATGATGATCCGAGCGGTGGGCTGCGGGACCGGCGCGGGCGCGGCCTGGGCCGGCGGCGTGTCGTCCCACGCCTCCGGGGCGACCGTGGGGGCGTGCAGGTGGCCCGCGCCGCCGCCGAGGTCGAAGGTCTGGTAGTCGTCGTCATTGGTACCGCCCTCGTCCATGGGACGGGGATCGGCGTGCGGCGGCTGGAAGGCCGGGTCGTAGTCGGCGATCTTGCTGCCGGCGTTGATGACGGCGATGGTGATGTTGTCGTGGCCGCCGCGATCGCACGCGGTCTTGATCAGGTCCGAGATGGCGCGGTCCCCGGACTTGCCGGCGGCGATCCGGGCGATCTCGTGGTCGTCGACGAGGTCGTGCAGACCGTCGGTGCACAGCAGCAGGGTGTCGCCCTGATCGAGGATCAGCGGATCCTCGAGGACCTGCGGCACGAGCGGCTGACCGTCGGCCATGCGCGCGTGACCCAGTGCACGGGTGAGCATGCCCGCCTCGGGATGATGCCGGGCCTGCTCCTCTGAGAGCTTGCCCTCGTCCACCAGCATCTGAACGCGGGTGTGGTCGGTGGTGCGCCACATCTTGTGGCCCCGGCGGAACAGGTAGCTGCGCGAGTCTCCGACCTGCCCGATGTAGGCCTGGTTCCCCTTGAGGATGGCACAGATGGCGGTGGTGCCCATGCCGCGGGTGCCGGAGCTGGCGCCCTCCTCCAGGATGGCCTGGTTGGCCTCGAGGAGCGCGTTGTACAGCCGATCCCGGGGGTCCGCGTCCGGGTCCTCACGGATCACGTCCTCGACGACGCGCACCGCCAGGCTGGAGGCAACCTCACCGGCCTCGTGGCCGCCCATCCCGTCCGCGACGATGACGAACAAGGAGCCATCCTCCAGCCACGCAGTGCCGTAGGAGTCCTCGTTGTTGTCCCGGATGCGCCCGACGTCGGTCCCGACGTCCACCGAGAGGGGAAATCCGAAGCTCTGGCGCACACTCATCGGCTCGTCACCCGCATAGAGGCCTCGCGCTCCCGAAGAGACGTCGGGCCGCGCCGCCAGACCCTACAACAGACCAGCCGTCGGCGCATCACCACAACGTCACCTTGTCCTCCTCACACACGAAAGCCCGCCGGGGTCGCCCCCGACGGACCTTCACTTCGAGCGGTGCTGCCCGCACAAGGCACTGCGCAGCGAGCCGCGCAGGCCGAGCGGCCGTGGCCTACTTGAAGCCGGGGAGGCTGTCCAGCAGGCTCATTCCGTTCTCCTTCATGCCGATCGACTCACCGGACTGGAGCTTCTGGCCCAGCTGGTACGCGTCGATCGCGGCGATGACGGAGATGATGAAGCCGAGGCCCACCAGGTTGAGAACGACGATGTAGACGAAGAGCACGATCGCCTTCTGGGACTGGCCCATCATGAAGTGGCCGATCGGAAGGCCACAGATGATGAGGTTCATCACCGCGTAGAGAATCGGGTTGGCGTCGGGCTTGGTGATCATCTCGCCCATGGGGTTGTCCTCCGGGGGTTGTCCATCGTGAGCCCGGGCAACCCGTACTGGTTTGCCCGTGTCGCGGCGACAGTAGTGTTGTGCAGACCGCAAGGCAAGGCCATTCGGTGCCACCTTGCACACATCTTCTAGGTCGATCCGCTCGTCTGCGGAATCGTACGTCACATCCTGCAACACTCCCAGCGGTCCTCGGCGGGTGTGTCACCATCCCTCACAGTCGCCGCGTTCGCGCTATCAGCGGCTGGGAGGATGCATGCGCTGGCTTGCGGTGCTGCTGACGATGAGTGTCGGGTGCGTTCCGGACCTCGGCATGGTCGAGGTCCAGGGGGTCGTGCGGGACGGGTTCGATGGCGGCGGGCGGGCCGACACCACCCTGCGCGCCTTCAACGAGGCGTTCGAGGAGGTCGACCAGACCGTCAGCGACGAAGCGGGCTGGTTCCGCATGGAGGTCCCCGCGGCGGAGCTCATCCACGTCGAGCTGTCGGGCGAGGGCATGAGACCCTCCACATTCACCGGGATCTCCGGCTCCAATCCGCGGATCCGCGTCCCGACCGGCGCCTCGATCGCGATCACGGACGCCGCCTGGCAGGACGTGCTCGACACCTGGGACGGCTGCCCCGAGCTCGGTGAGGGCGGGACCATCCTGGCGCAGGTCGAGATCGCGGACGTGGTCCAGGAGAACGGCTCGCCCATCCCGGTCGAGACCGCCCGGGCCACGGTCACCATGGAGGACGGCACCCAGCGCGCCGCCTGCTACCTGGGAGAGGACGGCACGTACGATCCCGAGGCCTCCCAGAGCGGCGACTTCGCCAGCTTCCTGGTCACCAACGTGCCCGAGGGCGTGCACGACCTGAACCTGGTGTGGTTCCCCGCGGGCACGGGTACCCGGGAGCACACCTACGCCGTGTGGGTGCCCGACGGCGGCGTCGCGCCCCGGCTGCCCCTGCTGGTCGAGCCGCCGATCGACCTGGACCTGTAGGTGGGGCTCGAGGGCATCGTGTCGGGCGGCGTCGACGTCGGCGATCACGATCGCGTCGTGCGCCTGCTCACCCCCGAGCACGGGCGGATCGCCGTCATCGCCCGGGGCGTGCGCGGCGGTCGCAAGAAGGCGCTCGCCGCGGCGCTGGACCCGGGGACGCGGGTGAGCCTGGAGCTGCGCCGTGGCCGTGGACCGCTCGGCATCGTGTCCGACGCCATCGTGCGCGCCTCCCCCCACCGCGCCCGGACCGACCTCGACCGCCTGGCCCTGCTCGCGTACGGCGTCGAGATCTGCACCGAGCTCGCCCCCGAGGACCACGAGTCTCCCCGCCTCTACCGCCTGCTCCTCGCCTGGCTCGCCCTCGTCGAGGGGGAGGAGGCGCCCGGACCCGCCTCGCGCCAGGCGCTCGAGACCAAGGCCCTGACCTTCTCTGGCCACACCCCGGCCCTCGTCGGCTGTGCGGTCTGCGGCGAGCGTCTCGACGCTCCCGCCGCCTTCGACCCCGAGTCCGGCGGCGGCGTGCACGGACGCTGCGGCCGCGGCGAGCCGGTCGAGCCCGCCGA
>CALATR010000875.1 GCA_937891875.1 uncultured Pseudomonadota bacterium
CCGGCCCGATGCCCGCAGACGACCAGACCGCGTTCTGCGCCACGGGCCAGCCGCCCGAGGTGCACTTCCTGTCCGAGCCGCGCTTCCCGCCCCCGCCCGACGACGGCGACAAGGAGATCGAGAGCTGGTTCGAGGTCGGCCCCAGCCAGGAGGTGAGCGAGCACTTCGTGGTGCACTGGGGCCCACAGGCCAGGTTCGACGCCGATCAGGCCGGCTTCATCCTCGACGCCCTGGAGCAGGCCTGGCACACCTACACGGTAGAGCTGGGCCACCCGGAACCGCCCGACAGCGACACCTTGTACGTCAACGTCTACGTCGCCGACTCCTACGCCGGCGCGCCCGCCGCCAGCACCGGCACCGCGTATGAGGCGCGCGACCCGAACCGGCGCTCCTACCTGGTCTTCAACGCGGAGCGCCTGGGCGACGATCCCGAGTGGATCCGCTTCGTCGCGACCCACGAGACCTACCACGCCATGCAGTACGCCGCGGGCACCTGGCGCGACAACTACGTCTACCAGTGGTGGATCGAGGCGACCGCCCAGTCCATGTCCGCCCGGGCCCTGCGGGACGACACCTGGGCCATCGACCGCCTGCACAGCTTCGCCCACTACCCGCACCTGTCGATCAACGCCTACGAGGAGATCGACTACGACAACCCCCGCAGCCTGCACCGCTACGGCGCCTATCTCTTCGTCGAGGAGCTGATCGCGCACTCGGGCGAGCAGACCGTGGTCAACACGTTCACCCAGGAGATCAACGATCCCCTGGAGTACATGCGGGACGAGCTGGCCTGGCGCGGCGTGGACCTCGACCGCGTCTGGTTCGACACCATCACCCACACGATCACGATGGACTTCCCGCGACACGGCGCGTACGCCGAGCACATGGAGGCCCACGCCGACCTGCCCGACGCCGCGCTGCAGGTCTCGTTCGAGGTGCCCTCCGGCGGAACCTCCACCATGGCCTGGGCCCCCGAGGCGACCCTGCCCGGGGCGTACGGCGCGAACATCGCGCACTGGGCGGATCCCGACCCCGGGCGCTACCTCGTGCACATCGACCTCGACGACAGCGGCACCAAGGGCACCAAGGGTGCCGGACTCATGCTCGAGCTGGTGACCCGCAGCGGGGATGGACCGGCGGTCTACACCCCGCTCGAGGTCGACGGAGACGAGGCCCACGCCTTCGTCGAGATCCCCGCGGCGGTCGACGAGGCGTGGATCGTGATCGGCGTGGTCGGCCCGCGCAGCAACCCACTCGAGCCCGAGGTCTTCGCCTACACCTGGTGGGTCGAGAGCCTGCCCTCCCCGCCGGCGACGTCGGGTGGCTGCAGCCAGACCGGCGGTGCCGGACTGGGCTGGATGCTCGGATTCCTCCCGTTGATCCTGCTTCGCAGGAAGAAGCGCTAGCGCGGGTCAGATCCGCCGGGCTCCTCGCGAACGACCTGGCGAGGAGGGACCATGCTCGCCCTGTTGCTGACCCTGTCCACGCTCGCCGCACCGTCCGGAGACGACCTCCACGACTTCTGCGGCACCTTCCGCGCCCAGTCCGCCGAGTACCTGTCGCGGCCGCAGATCTCCCCCGGCTCCGGCGACAAGGAGATCGTGAGCTGGTTCGAGGTCGGCCCGAGCCAGCTGACCAGCGAGCACTTCGTCCTGCACTGGGGCCCGGACGTCGACTTCGACGAGGAGCGAGGCCAGTTCATCCTGGACGAGCTCGAGGCGGCGTGGACCGTCTACGTCGACGAGTTCGGCCACGTCGAGGCCGACTACGCCGCCACCACCTACCTCAACGCCTACATCGCCGGGTCGTACGCGGGCTCGCCGGAGGCCCACCCCGGGGGCACCGCGTACCACCAACTCGACCCGGACAACCGCTCCTACCTGGTCTTCAACGCGGAGCGCCTGGGCGGCGACACGAGCTGGGTCCGCTATGTCAGCGCCCACGAGATGTACCACGCGATGCAGTACGCCTCGGACACCTGGATGCAGTTCCCGGAGGACGTCTGGTGGCTGGAAGCGACCGCCCAGTCCATGTCCATACGGGTGTTGGACGACGAGACCTGGCCGATCACGCGGATCCACGCACTCGCGTTCTACCCGCACCTCTCCGTCAACGCCGCCGAGAGCCTCGACTACGACGTGACCCGCAGCATGCACCGCTACGCGATGTATCTGTTGGTGGAGGAGATCATCGACGAGGTCGGCCCTGAAGGCATCGTCGAGACGTTCCTCGTTCCGAACGACGACTTCATGGGTCAGCTGCGCACGTCACTCGCCGACGAGGGCGCCGACCTGGACCGGGTGTGGGCGGACACGATGATGCGCCTGCCCACCTGGGACTTCGACAACGGCGAGGCCTACGCCGAGTTCATGGCGGGCCACGCCGACGATCCCGAGGCAGCCCACCAGTTTGCCATCGAGATCCCACCGGCGGGCAGCACCGGCCTGGCAGCCGCTCCCGCGGAGACCCTGCCCGAGGCCTATGGGGTGAACTTCCTGCACTGGGCAGACCCGGAGCCCGGCACCTACGCCCTGCAGATCCAGTTCGCCGCGGCGGGGAGCCAGGAGACGACGGAGTTCGGCACCGTGGGCCGGCTCGTCCAGCGGCTCGAGGACGGCTCGGTCACCTACCAGGACCTCGATCTCGACCTCACCACGAACGAGATCGCGATCGGCACGGACGTCGAGGAGGCCTGGGTGATGGTGGGCGTCACCGGCGAGATGGGCAACCCGTACCGCGCGCCGGTCGAGGTGTTCAGCTACGACTGGGTCGCCTTTCGGACCGCCGAGCTCCCCGGGAGCGAAGCCCGCGCCTGCGGCTGCGCCGCCTCCGGCGGTGCGGGACTGGGCTGGATGCTGGGATTCCTCCCGTTGATCCTCGCCCGCCGCCGAGCCTGATTCCCACCGACAGCGAGATCCGGATCCAGCCGCCTACCAGACCGGGCGGCTGGCCAGGTTGTCCGGCCAGGGTGCGCCCCGATTGCCGGGGATCTCGACGCCGTCGGGGTTGGTGACGAAGTTGTCGAGGTCGTGGAACGCGCGCTCGGTGTTCTCGCTGGAGCCGCCACGCAGGGGCTCGCTTCGCCCGTCCACGCGGATGGCGACGATCTCGTGGGGGCCGGGACGCAGGTCGACCAGCGCCCCCTTGCGCTCGGGATCCAGGAGCTGCTGCTCGTTGCCGATCGGGTCGGCGACGGTCTTGGCCTTGAGCGTCCACACCAGCAGGCTGGTCGGATCCCGATCGGGGTAGGCGTCGGCGAGCAGGTCCTTGCCGCCGAAGAAGGTCTTGCCGACGTCGTTCTGGTTGACCGGCCCGGCCATGAGGCAGATACCGGCGAGCAGGTCGCAGCCGTCGGGGATCTCGGTCGCACCCATCACCTCGGCGACCAGTGCGCTGCGGGCGGAGGCCGCTCCGGTCGCGCGGATGGCGTGCAGCCAGTGCAGTCCGGCAGACTCGGCCTCCGAACGGCACAACCCGCCGATGTAGATCCGCTGACCCGCGAGGGCAAACGCCTTCTTTCCGCGAGCGGCGTTCTTGCGGAAGGCAAAGCCGGTGGGCAGGTCCACCCACAGGGGCAGGCGCTTGACGACCTGGTCGGTGACCTCGCCCAGGTGGGTGCGGATGGCGCGCAGGCGCTCCTTGCCTCCTGGCGTGAGCACGTCGACCCGCTCCAGCAGCACCAGCTCCTTGGCGCGCTCGCGGTCGACGTCGGTCCAGTGCACGAAGGCGTTGAACAGCGCGCGTCCGGCCTGCTCGACCAGGGCCTCGGGCACGTCCATGTCCTGGCGGCCCTGGTACGCGGGCGGCGCCTTGTCCTCGGCGTTGACCCCGGGCTGGATGCGCTCGCTGCGGAAGGCGAGCAGGTTTGCGCCCAGCTTGCGCAGGGTCTCGGGGCGGATGGCCGGCCGCTCCGACTCGGCCACCTCACCCTCCTGGGTCACGATCGCGATCCGCCAGCCGGCGCGGCGCTCGCTGGACGACAGGCCGATCAGGGCCTCGAGCTCGCGCAGGGCGTCCGACGGCTTCGCGGTGGGCTCGCAGAAGGGGCGCATGAAGACCTGGCCCCGACGGCGACCGGCGGAGCTGACCACGATCGCACGGTCCATGGCGTCGGCGAGGATGCCCACGTGCAGGTGCTGGAGGTAGCCGATGGTCGGGATGTCGTCGTCGTGGTGGACCTTCTTGCGGTAGATCCGGTGCGGCACGGTGAAGAGCGAGAGCACAGGTTGGTGGCCGATCAGCGTCAGCAGCATCGTGAACGGCGTGCGGTAGGGCCGGGAGAGCGCGACGTGGGTGGCGACCGCGTGGTCGAGCACCGGCGCCTCCGGGTCGAGCTGGCGCAGGAGGTCGGCGGCGCGGGCACTGTCGGCGGGACCCAGCGAGACCTGGCGGTGACCCCGGTAGTTGGTCGACTGGCGGCTCGTCAGCACGCCCAGGCTGCTCGACTCGAACAGCTCCTGCTCGGTCACGGTCGCGGCGTCGGGCAGGAACGCCGTCGGTCGCCCCAGCGAGAGCAGGCCCAGCACCTCGTCGGCCTCCTCGGCGGTGAACGACACCCGGGTGCGGTAGCCGACCGGCGAGGCGCTCTTCAGGCTGCGGGGCAGGTGGTAGCGATTGCGCTTCTCGTCCTCGCTGGCAAAGACCGCGCCGCGCCGAACGCGCTGCTCAGGGGGCGGCGGGGGAACGGGTACCGCGACAAGGCGCTTCTGCTCGGCAGGCATGGGGCTCCGGGGGGAAGCGGGCAGGGATAGCGCGCGCTGGCACGACCGGCGACGCGACCCCGGCGAACGACCCGCGACGATTCGACACATGGAACCAAACGCGCGGCTGCCTATCCAAGGGGTCGGAGGCTCCATGCGCGTGTTGACTGCGACCCTGGCCCTGCTGGCCGGCCCGGCCTTGGCGGGCACCCCGCTGGATGCGGCGTTCGAGGCGCCGGTTCCGGCGATCGAGGTGGCCGAGGGCGACACCACCCTGCTGGTCGCGCTGAAGCTCCCCGAGGGCCGCAAGCTGTCGACCGAGGCCGAGCATCACTGGCAGGCCGTCGGCGTCGACGGCGTGGGCGTGCGCGTCGACGGCGAGCAGCGCCTGACCGGCACCCGCATCCGCGTGCCCCTGGAGGTGGCCGCGGAAGGGAGCATCTCCCTGTCGTACACGGTGTTCCACTGCACACCCAGCGACTGCAAGCGCACGGATGCGACCGTGGACGTGCCGATCAAGATGGGGATCGGCGGGAAGCGGGCGGAGATCACGATCGACGTGGAGTAGGCGATCGGTGGGGGCGGACGCGGGAGAGGGGAGGACGCCAGGTTCCGGGTGGTTCGGTGCGGTGCTCGGCACAGAGGCTCAGAGGCACAGAGGGGGCTCAGAGGCTGATCAGGTCGTTCGTACGTCGATTTTCAACACGGAGAAGCGGAGGACCGGAGGTCCGACGGAGTGGGGAGCGGTCCGCTCGGGGACGGTCCGACTCACGGGAGCGGCGCAGAGGACTCGATCGTCGCGGCAGGAAGCGCGCTCGTCCTCTCTGGCGATCGAGCAGAGGACGATTCTCTGGGAGGAACGGGCCCTACAGGCCACCTCATCCCCGGCACCAGCTCTCTCCCCCCGGCCCGCCACCACCTCCTCCGTCCGATCTCCGGAGCTCCGCTCCTCCGTGTTGAAAGCAGACGTTCAAAGCACCGATTGCCTCACGGCTCAACGACCGGTCCCGGGTGGTTCGGTGCGGTGCTCGGCACAGAGGCACAGAGGGGGCACAGAGGCTGATTACGCAGTTCGTGCGTCGGTTTTCACCGCGGAGAAGCGGAGGACCGGAGGTCCGACACCGGACACCGGACACCGGACACCGGACACCG
>CALATR010000876.1 GCA_937891875.1 uncultured Pseudomonadota bacterium
AATTAAATTTTAATATTTTGACATCCGCTGCTTTGGTCCTCTGGTTTTGGTCTTCCTTCCTGTTTGTGTTGTGGCCCGTCCAAGGGCCACAGAACACTTAATGCTGCTTCCTCCGGCTTGGTTCTCCCCTCCCGACCGCTTCTGTTGCGCGGTGCCCCCGGGAGGGGTGTTCGAGGACCCGTGGACCATACCCAACGGGCGTCGCCGTGTGTGGCTTCGTGTTGTGAGGAGGGTGTCAGACCTGCTGGCCACCTGTTCCGCACGACACGGAAGACTCGTCGAATGGGTACGGGTTCGTCAAGAGCCCGCAAGACGAAATCTGTGCGCCTTGGCGCGCGACTGACGTGTTGCAGGACGGCACGTACCTATCAGGCCTTGACGCGTCCAGGGTCTGCATGCTGTCAAGGCCTCGATACAAGGCCGCAACCCTGTGATGTCAGCACCCCAGAAAGCACGACGACCCGCTCGTGGAGCGGGTCGGGCGGGGCGCTGACGGGACTCGAGGCCCTGCGCGATCAGAACGGCGCCTTGCCGACCGCCTCGATGATCTTGGGCAGGAAGCGCTCGTCGAGCTCGAGATCGTAGGCCTTGGAGAGGTCCTCCCGGTCGATGAGGACCGTGAAGTCCGGCAGGTGCTCCTTGCCGACGATGACGGTGCCGGCGCTGCTGGCGTCCAGGTCCAGGGCGCCGTCCTCGAAGGCGCGCCCACCGCTCGACGCGGAGGTGGCCGGGGTGGCCTGATCGCCGCCCTCCTGGTCCTGCGCCAGCGCTGGCGTGGCGAGGAGCACTCCGGACACGAGGATGATCGCTGCACGCATGGTTGCCTCCGCGCTCACTGGTTGCCCCATGGGGAATCGGGCTGCTCGGCACCGCCGTCCTGGGCGCCACCGCCGTCCTGGGCGCCACCGCCGTCCTGGGCGCCGCCGCCGTCCTGGGCACCGCCGCCGTCCTGGGCGCCGCCGCCGTTCTGCTCGGCCTGCTTGAGCAGGCGCTCACGCTCGAGCTTCTCCGCCTCGCGGCGCTTGCGCTCCTCGTCCTTCTGCTTCTGACGCTCGGCGCGCTGCTTCTCCTTCTCGACGTCCTCGATGTAGCCCTCGACCAGCTCCTTCTGCTCGCCGCCGCGGCTGACGTAGGTCCGGAAGGCGGAGATCGCGCCGTCATAGTCCTTGAAGTAGTCGCCGAGGAGCACGCCCATGTTCAGGTAGGGATCGGCCTCGTTCGGGCGCGCCGCGATGGCCTTCTCGTACATGCTCTTGGACTGCTCGAGCTTGCCCACGCCGCGGTAGGCAATGCCCAGGTTGACCATGACGCCGTAGTTGTCCGGCTCCTGGGAGAGCGCCTCCTCGAGGAGCGGCACCGCATCGGCGTAGTTGTGGTCGTCGATGTAGAGGCTCGACAGGTAGATGAGCGTCGGCAGGTAGCGGCCGTCGAGGGCGTAGCTCTCCTCGAGCTGACGGCGGGCCAGCAGGGGCTCGTCGTTCAGGTACAGGGCCCAGCCGAAGTTGGTGCGGATGGGCGCGTTGTTCTTCGCGCCTTCCTGGGACAGGGCCTTCAGGTAGACGAAGCGCGCCATCGAGAGGTCGCCCTTCTCGATGTAGACGAGGCCGAGGTCGTTGTAGACCGGCAGGCTCTTGCTGTTGTAGGCCAGCGCGGACTTCGCTTCCTTGATCGCCTCGTCGAGCCGGCCCTGGCGCCGCAGCGCGCCGATGACGGCACTGCGCAGCTCCATGTCGTTCTCGTCGACCTCGATGCCCTTGCGGTAGGTCGCGATGGCATCCCGGGTCTTGCCGTCCTTCTCCTGGAGCAGGCCGAGGCCCATGTAGGCGCGCGCCAGCTTCGGATCGAGCTCGATCGCCCGCTCGAAGGCGCGCTCCGCCTGGGCGTTCTCGCCGAGCTGGTCGTGCGCGAGGCCCAGGTTGTAGAAGACGTAGGCGTTGTCGGGCGTGCTGCGCGCAAGCTGATCCAGGATGCCCAGCGCGCGGCGCGCCGACTCGGGCGTGCCGATGGTCAGCGTGGCGACCGCGTCGTCGAGTCGGCGACGCACCTCGGCCGGGGAGAGGTCCTTCTCCTTCGGCTCGGGCCTGGGCTCGGGCGTGGTGACCACGGGCTCCGTCGTGGTGGGCGTGGTGTCGCCGACCGCGGGCTCGGGGGTGGTCTGCTTGGGCGGACAGCCCGCGAGCAGGGCGAGGAGCGCGAGGGCGCCTGCAACGGTGAGCGTGCGCATCAGTTGCCTCCCCACGGGTTGGTGCCGTCGGTTCCGCCAGCGCCACCGTCAGCGGGCTGGCCATCGGGCTGGCTCGGCCCCCCGGGGCTGCTCCCCTCCCCTTCCCCGGACGCGCCACCCTCGGCACCGTCGTCCGCGGGCATCGAGAGCGGGCGCAGGGCGGGCAGGCCCTTGAGGTCGGTGCCGCCGCGCGCCTCTTCCTTGATGTCCGGGTAGTTGAAGGGATCGAGCTTGTTGAGGGTCTCGTACGCCTTGTCGATGTAGACGCTGTGCTGCTTCTGGGTCTTGCCCTGCTCGATGAGCGCCTCGAAGCGCTTGCGGGCGACACTCTCGAACTCCTCGGCCACCGGGCGCCAGCTCTCCTCGTAGAGCTCCCACCAGATGTCGCAGTCCTCGTCGTCGCTGAACGGGCAGTCCATCTTGTAGATGAGCTCGGCGATGAAGAGCTTGGCGGAGCCCATCAGGTAGAAGGCGCCGGTGCCGTACTCGAAGTCCTTGTACTTGGTCAGCAGGTCGCGAGCCTTGGCCTCGAACTCCGGGATGTCCACGGCGTCGAGCTTCTCGAGCATCGCGTTGTCCTTGTCCTGGTTGCCGGTCAGCTCCTTGTCGACGAGCTTGTCGTAGTCCTCCTTCAGCTTCTTGAAGGCCCACTCGGCGACGTAGCGGTTGGCGATGCCCGAGAGCTGGGTACCGCTCGCGGCGTAGCTGTCGAACGTGGCCTGCAGGTCGTCCATGGCGCGCTCGTAGGCGCGGGTGTTGCCCTTCTGGAGCTGGGCGATCCGGTACTTGGCCTCGATGACGTGGCTCGGGTTGGAGCGGTCGGAGTTCGGGCCGTAGCGGCGGAGGTAGTCGTTGTAGAAGCGCAGGGCGTCGCGCTCGCTGACCAGCTCCCACTGCTCGCCGGCCTTGAACAGGACCTCCTCGGCGTCCTCCTGGTCGCGGAAGACGTCGGCGTACTTCTGGAAGCCGAGCGCGGCGCCCCGGTGATCCCCCAGGCCGATCTTGAGGAAGGCGACGTTGTACAGCGCGTCGGGCGTGTTGATGTTCTTGCGCTGGGGATCGTTGTCGACGAGGCGCTGGTAGTAGTCGATGGCCTGCGTGAGGTCGAAGACCGCCTCGTAGTTGAGGGCGATCCGGTAGTACAGCGGGAGCGACAGGTCATCGCGCGGGTAGAGCTCGACGTAGCGCTCGAACAGCTCGTTCGCCTTCTCTGCGCGACCGACGATCTCGTAGTTGTTCGGGGCGTTGTAGGCCGCGAACTTGCACTCGTCGCTGTCGCGCATGGCGCGGGAGTCGCACTCGTGGTTCTGGAAGTACTCCTCGTAGCACTCGGCCGCGCCCAGGCGGTCGCCGGTGTCCTTCTTCGCCTGGCAGATGCGGAACTCGGCACCCTCGGCAATGCCGTCCCAGACCGAGTTGTCGACGTCACACTGGGAGAAGAGCTGCCCGAAGCGCTTGGCCGTCTGGGCCAGCTGGACGAGGTCGCCCTCCTGCTTGTAGGAGTCGGCGATGAGGGTCGCGGCGAAGCTGATCTCGTCGACGTTGCAGCGCACGTCGATGTCGGCCTCGCCCAGGGCGATCAGGCCCTCGGCGCGCTTGCGAGCCTCGTCGAAGCGGTTGTGCTTGGACAGGATCAGCGCCGGCGTGTACTGCAGGAACCACTCGTTGTCCGCGTATGCGTCGCGGTAGTCGGGCAGGCCCTCTTCCTGGGGCTCGCCGAACTCGTGGCTGACCAGCAGGTCCATGGACTCGATGAGTGCCTGGTGGTCCTCGGGGAGGCGGTAGACCAGGATCTCGGAGCCCGCGTCGGTGGTGACCGTCTTCTCGACCTCGGCCGAGTTCGAGCGCTCGTCCAGGGGACCGTGGATGTCGCCCTTGGCCTCGATGATGGACTTGCGCGCGGTCATGATGCCGAACAGCGCGCCATCACCGTAGGGGTGGTTGTCCCGGGTCTGGACCAGGGAGGTGAACTCCTTGAGCGCCTCCTCGTAGCTGCCCCACGGACGCTGGGAGTCCTTGGGATCGGCGTTGAGCAGGGCGTTGGCCAGGTACCACTGGTTCTGGAAGAAGTTGTCCGCGATCGGGAACTTGTCCATGTACTCGCGGAACTTGGCCGCTGCCATGCGGTACTTGGCCGGATCCTGATCCCGCTG